>JACCRJ010000181.1 GCA_013813615.1 Lautropia sp.
CCGTGGCCCCCCCCGCTCCCGGCGGCCCCGAGGTCCGCGCCGAGTTCGCTTGCGAACACCCGGTAGCGAAGCTGCAATGCCTCGTCTACTTCACCCGGCCGGTCGGCTACGCGCACCTCAAGGTGGCCAGTGCGGCCAAGGTGCCTTGGGGGTGCCTCTGCTGCGGGTCTGATGATGGCGTTGTGCATGTTCCGGCTCCAATAGCGGGCGACCTAGTGCACATCACCTTACCTGCAGCCGGTTGCATCGCTGTGACTCCTGAATGACGCGCAGATGACACCGGGCCCCCCGGCAGCACCATATCCTGCTCCGAAAGACTATCGAAGGGGTGCGCGAGACGGGCACGCGCGCCTGAAGTCGCGCTACCCTGACTGTCAACCGGCACTGTGCTCGAGCGCCTGCTCGATGTCCCACAGGATGTCGTCGATCGATTCCAGTCCCACCGACAGCCGGACCATGTCGGTCGTCACGCCCGCCGCCTGCTGCTGGCGCTCATCCAGCTGGCGATGAGTCGTGGAAGCGGGATGGATGACCAGGGTGCGGGCGTCGCCGACATTGGCCAAGTGGCTCATGAAGCGGGCGGCATCGATGAACCGCTCACCGGCCGCCTGGGCATTGCCATCCGCGCCGGGCTTCAGGCCGAACACGAGAATGCCGCCGGCGCCCTTTGGCAGGTAGCGCCGGGCCAGCTCGGAATATCGGCTGCGGTTCGGCCCCTTCGCCAGGCCTGGGTAGTTCACCCACGCGACCCGCGGGTGCGACGACAGGTACTCCGCCACACGGGCGGCATTGCTGACGTGCCGTTCCATGCGCAGCGGCAGCGTCTCGATCCCCTGCAGCAGCATCCAGGCCGAAATCGGCGCGAGCGTCGGACCGAGGGTGCGCGCCGTCTCCATCCGGGCCTTCATGGTGAAGCCGAAATCGCCGAAGGTCTCGTAGAAGCGCACGCCGTGGTAGCCCTGCGAAGGCTCGACCATCTCCGGAAAGTTGCCGTTGTCCCACGGAAACTTCCCTGACTCGATCACCACGCCGCCCATGGTGGTGCCGTGCCCGCCAAGGTACTTGGTGACCGAATGGACCACGATGTCGGCGCCGTGGCGCATCGGCTGGCACAGGTACGGCGATGCCAGGGTGTTGTCGACCACCAGCGGAATCCCGTGATCGTGCGCAACCTGTGCGACCGCTTCGATGTCGATGACGTTCAGGCGAGGATTGGCAATCGTCTCGACGAAGATCGCCCTGCTGTTCGGCCGCAGCGCCGCCCGGAAGTTGCCCGGCTCATCCGGCTCGACGAAACTGCATTCGATGCCCATCCGCTTGAACGTCACGGCGAACTGGGAATAGGTGCCGCCATAGAGCGTGCTGGCGGCGACGAAGTGGTCGCCAGCCTTCAGCAGTGTCAGCATCGCGACCATCTCGGCGGCCATTCCGCTGGCGGTTGCGACTGCCGCCCGTCCGCCTTCGATCGCCGCCATCCGCTCTTCCAGCACCGCAACCGTCGGATTCGACAGTCGCGAATAGACGTTGCCGAAAGTCTGCAGGTTGAAGAGGCTCGCCGCGTGCTCCGCCGAGTCGAAGACGTAGGAGGTGGTCTGGTGGATCGGCGCCGCGCGCGAGCCGGTCACCGCGTCCGGGACCTGGCCTGCATGCAGGCACAAGGTCTCGATGCCGAAGGTGCGATCCGCCATGCCGTCTCCCGTGCGCCCGGATTGATGACGGCCATTGTCGCCGATCCGTGTGCCGTAGCGGCTTCTACGGTCCCAGGTGGCCCGGCGCCGGCGACGGCGGCCGAAGCGGCGCCAGCCGCCCGCCGTGCAGTCGTCAGGCCAGCGCCCAGTCGAGCGAAATGGTCGCGTTGAGCAGCTTCGACACCGGGCAGCCGCTCTTTGCCTTGTCCGCGATCTGCCCGAAAGCGTCGCGTTCGATGCCTGGCACCCGGGCCTGCAGGCTCAGGTCGGAGCGGGTGATGGCGAAACCGTCACCGACCGCGCACCCCCGCTGGCGTGTCGGGCCCGGACCGGCTCGATGTTGCGTCGCGCTATGATCACACCGAAGTTCGATCGACATGAGGCAGACATGAGGACAGACATGAGGTCAGCGCCTGCCCCGGCACGGATGTTCTTGTCGATGGTCGGCATCGCCCTGCTTGCCGCCGGCTGCGCCTTCCGTGAACCCGCGCCGGTCAGGGAGCTCACTCCCGCAGAGAAAGGGATGACACCGCTGTCGGGCACCGAGGTCAGGTCGATCCTGAACAAGACGCGGTACAGCTGGCAGGCAGCGCAGGGCGCCACCGGCACCGCCATCACGACCGGCGACGGCCGGGTACGGGTGATGTGGGACACCGGCGCCGTCAACGGCCGGATCCGCTTCACCGACACCGGCTACTGCTCGCGCTTCGAGGGCGTACGCAACGGCGCGGAGGACTGCTACCGGCTGTACCGTAACGGACCCAAGGGCTTCACCGTCGTCAGGCAGGACGGTACTCCGAGCGGCACCATCACCCTGAGCAACTGACGACGCACAAGCGGCAGCTGAGCGCCGCGGTGGGAGCACCGCGGTGGGCGGGCCGCGTCAACACAAGGACTTCGATGCAACGTGAACTGCTCCATACGCGCTCGATCGAGCTGCAGGGCTTCGGGCGCAGCGACGGCCTCTATGAACTGGAAGCACGGCTGAAGGACCGCAAGAGCTACGACAGCCGGCGCTTCCCCGAAGGCGTCCTGCCGGCCGGCGAGCCGCTTCACGACATGACCGTGCGGATGACCTTCGACGAGGACCTGCTGATCCATGAGTTCAAGGCGACGATGGCGGCAACGCCGTATGACGGCTGCCGGCAGGCGGAACCGAACTTCGACGCCCTCGCCGGCCTGAAGATCGAGTCCGGATTCCTGCGCGAAGCGAACCGCCGGGTCGCGGGCGTGAGCGGCTGCACCCACCTCCGGGAACTGCTGCAGCAGATCGCCACCACCGCCTTCCAGACCGTGGTCGGCGTGCGGCTGCAGAAACAGGACGCGCGGCAGGATCGTCCGCTGGCGAAGCCGAAGCTGATCGATAGCTGCACCGGCTATCGCGCCGATGGCGAATGGGTACGCGTCCGCTGGCCGCAGTTCTATCACGGGCACGCCGAAACGGCGCCCGCCGCCGGGAAAGTGCCCGGCGGGGCGTGAGCAACGCCGCGCCGGCGACCGCCGCGGGACCGGGCCCGGTCGTCTTCCTGCGCTGCTCCGAGGCAACTGCGCCGCAGGGCCATGAGATCATCAGCAAGATGGCGGCGGCTCGCGGCGTGGCCGAGCTGCTGGGCAGGGAGTTTGCAGGCACTTTCGACGCTTCGACCCCCTACAGCAGGGCACCCTACTTCGTGCCCGACGAAACCCTCCTCCTGGCGCACGCGCACCAACTCGGTATCAGGAATGAGCGCCAGTTGTTCGGCGGCGTCGTCCCGCACCCGTTCGTCGCGACCAAGACGATCACCCATTGCCTTCCAGACCCGGACGCGCAGGCGCAGGCGGGCTGGCAGCCGGCTTTCGGCGAGCAGGTCCGGGACGTGGTGCTGCCGGGCTTCTCGGCATTCTCGCGGGCCGATGCCCTCCGTGCCGGCGCGCTGCTGCTTGCTTCGGGCCCGGTGCGGCTCAAGCGGCCGGGCGGCGTCGGCGGGCGCGGGCAGTCGGTTGTCAAGGATCCTCCGGAATTGGAGGCCGAACTCGAGGCCATCGACGCTTCCGAACTGGCGCGCGATGGCGTGGTGCTCGAATGCAACCTGGTCGACGTGAAAACGCTCAGCGTCGGTCAGGCCCGCCTCGGCGACATGCAGATCAGCTACTGCGGCACCCAGCGCCTCACCCCGGCAAACAACGGCAGTCAGGTCTACGGAGGCTCGGAACTGCTGGTGGCGCGGGGCGATTGGGAAGCCCTGCTGGGGCTGGAGCTTGCGCCGCCGACGCGCCTGGCGATCAGGCAGGCGCGGACCTACCACGAAGCCGCGATGGCCGTATTCGACGGCATGTTCGCTTCCCGCAGCAACTACGACGTTGCGCAGGGCTTTGATGCGGCCGGCAACGGCCGCTCCGGCGTGCTGGAGCAGAGCTGGCGCATCGGCGGCGCTACGGGGGCGGAACTGGCGGCGATCAAGGCCTTCCAGGCCGACCCCGACCTTGCGTCGGTCGGCGCCTGCACCACCGAGATCCACGGCGAGAGCCCCCTGCCGCCGGACGATGCGGTGGTCTACTTCCGCGGAACCGACGCGCGGGTCGGCGCGCTCACCAAGTACGCAAGGCTGCATCCCCATGACGATTCGTGAGCAGCGCATGGACATCGCGGTCGGCAGCAGCCACGTCTGCGCGACCATCGTCGCGCCGGAAACCCTGCTGCCCGGCATCCTCTTCGTCCACGGCTGGGGGGGCAGCCAGGAGCGTTATCTGGAGCGGGCCCGGGTGATCGCGGAACTCGGCTGCGTCTGCCTGACCTTCGACCTCAGCGGCCATGCCGCCACCAGCCTGAGGTTCGAGACGGTGACCCGCGAGCACAACCTGCAGGACCTGCTGGCCGCCTACGACACGCTCATCGCCCAGCCCAACGTCGACCCGGCGCAGATCGCAGTGGTCGGCAGCAGCTACGGCGGCTACCTGGCGGCCATCGCGACGTCACTGCGTCCGGTGCAGTGCCTTGCGCTGCGGGTGCCGGCGCTGTACGTGGACAGCGGCTGGGAAATACCCAAACTGCAATTGCGCAAGGAACAGAACCTTGAAGCCTACCGCGAGACGATCATTGCGGCGGAAGCGAACCGCGCGCTGCTGGCCTGCTCGCAGTTCGGCGGCGACGTGCTGCTGGTTCAGTCCGAGTTCGACCACCGGATTCCGCCGGCGGTCATCTCCAACTACCGCGAAGCCTGCGTGCAGGCCCGCTCGCTGACCTATCGCCTGATGCGAGGCGCGGACCACGGCCTTACCGACGAATCGAAGAGCCAGGCCTATACGGCGCTCCTCAGCACCTGGCTGCGGGAGATGGTGTTCGATATCCGGCGGCGGGCGGGCGGCTGATCTGCCGGGTACAGTGGCGCGGAGGATCCCTGCTGCCGCTGCCACCGCAGGACGGCCGCCGCCGCGATGCCGAGGCCGAAGGCGACGTAGCCGGCCGCCATCGCCGGGCGGGAAAGGCGCAGCTCGAAACCCGGGGTGAACCGGTGCGGCGTCACGGTGTAGTCGATCGTGCAGGCGACCGCGGCGGTGCCCAGCCCGGCGAGCAGCGCGTTGGGCACCGACCGATCCGCCCAGTCGCCGACCAGCCTTTCATGAAGCACCGCCCAGAAGTAGGCAGAAGCATGGTGGGTGGCATAACCCACGCCGGTGTGGCGCAGCGTTACCTCGTTGGTCCTGGCCTCCGCGTCTCCCCACAACCAATGGCTGGTGCTGTTCACGGCGGCGGGCGCGTGTCCTGCCTCCCACTTGGAGGCCGCAGCCAGCGCGACGCTGGAGAAGGCGCTGGCAGCGGTGCCGGTGGCGACGGCGTCCTTGAACGCCCGATCCCAGGATTTCATGCGGTTTTCCTCGTGTGCACGGCGGATACGGATGCCCCCGCTGCCGTCGGCCGCAACGGACATGCCTGCCGGTTAGCATAGGCTTCAGCGGGCCACGTTCGCTGATGGCACCAGAGACCCGCCCCGATCCGCCCCGATCCGCCCGAATCCGCCCCAATCCCGGTCAAATTCCGCCCCTTTCCAGGACTGTCCTGAAAACCCGATCCACGTCGGCTACCGCGGCGCTGCCGCCGGTTGCAGCCGCATTGCTGCTGCTCCTGACCGCAACCATCTTCGCCAGCAACCACATCGCTGCGCGGCTCGCCTTCGACCATGGCACCAGCGTCGCCACCGCGGTGGTCGTCCGATCGGCCACGACAGTGCTGGTGGTGCTGGGTCTGCTGCTGGCGACCCGAACATCGCTGCGCCTGCCGCTCAAGACCCTCAGGCGCGCAGCCGCGATCGGCCTGCTGCTGAGCGTCCAGAGTTACTGCATCTATGCCGCCGTGGCGCGCCTGCCGGTCGCGCTGGCACTGCTGACCTTCAACCTCTTTCCGATCCTGCTGGCGGCGATCTCCTGGGCGGTCGGCGGCCAGCGCCCCGGCCGGCGCACGCTGATCGCGATGCCGGTGATCCTGCTGGGCCTGACACTCGCCCTCAACGTCTGGGGAATCGGCAGCGCCGCGCCCGGCGGCGCCAGCTTTGCGTCACGATGGGCGGCGATGTCGGCTGGCGTCGCCTTCGCCCTCACGGCGGCGACCTCCTTTGCGATCGCCCTTTACCTCACCTCGCGCTGGCTGGGCGGGGTCGACGGCCGGTTCCGCGCGGTCCTCACGATGGCGACGGTAGGCCTGGTGGTGCTGGTCGTCGGCTCGGCTGCCGGCGCACTTGGACTGGCGCCCGGTCCCGGCGAGCCGGGCAGCGTCTTCGCCCTGCCCCGCACCCCCATCGGCTGGCTCGGCCTGGGGCTGCTCAGCCTGCTCTACACCATTGCCTTCACCACACTGTTCGCGCTCCTGCCCCGGCTGAGCGCGGTGAACAGCGCGCCGATCCTGAACTTCGAGCCGATCGCCGCCCTGATCCTGGGGTCGCAGATCCTCGGCCAGACAGTGCTGCCGGTCCAGGTTGCAGGCGCCGTGCTGGTCGTGGGCGCAATCGTGTTTCTGACGACCGGTAGGCAGCGCTGAGCGCCGCCGGGGTACAATCCGGTTTCTCCGGACAACGCCAATCAGTCCGGATCTGCGTTGCCTGTGCTGCGATTTCCCTTCGCGAATCCATTCGCGAAATGTACGCCTCGTGAAACCTCGCGAAGCTGTACCAGATCTCTCTCCCACTGCCGGCGCAACCCCTCCCTCCCTGTTCGACAGCCATGATTGGTGTCTCTCTGCCTGACCGCCGCCTTGCAGCGACGCGGTCGGCGGGACCGGCTGTCGCTGGAGCATTGCATTTTGAATTCCGAAGTTTCCCAGTTTGCCGGGCTTGGCCTGGCCGATATCCTGCTGCGCGCCGTTTCCGACGCCGGCTATGACATCCCGACGCCTATCCAGACGAAGGCGATACCGGCGGTTCTCACCGGCCGCGACCTTCTGGCGGCTGCGCAGACCGGCACCGGCAAGACGGCCGGCTTCACGCTGCCCATCCTCCAGTTGCTGCTGAACAAGCCGCTCGCCAGCCGCAAGGCCGGCCAGCCCCGCTGCCTGATCCTGACGCCTACCCGCGAACTGACCGCGCAGGTCGCGGAATCGGTGGACAAATACGGCAAGCACACCCGCATCCGCTCGCTGGTCGTCTTCGGCGGCGTGAACATCAATCCGCAGATCCAGGCAATGCGCTCTCCGCTCGACATCCTGGTGGCGACACCGGGCCGGCTGCTGGACCATGTCTCGCAGCGCACTGTCGACCTGTCCGCCGTTGAGATCTTCGTGCTCGATGAAGCCGACCGGATGCTGGACATGGGCTTTATCCCCGACATCCGCCGGGTGATCAAGCTGCTGCCGGGGAAGCGGCAGAACCTGCTCTTCTCCGCCACCTTTTCCGGCGAGATCCGCACCCTGGCCAAGGGCATGCTGAACGACCCGGTCGAAGTGGAGGTCGCTCCGCGCAATACGGCGTCGGAGCTGGTGACCCAATCGGTGCACCTGGTCGCCAAGGAGCGCAAGCGCGCGCTGCTGTCGTACCTGATCGGCTCGAACCGCTGGCAGCAGGTGCTGGTCTTCACCAAGACCAAGCACGGCGCCAACCGGCTCGCCGAGCAGCTCGGCAAGGACGGGATCGAGGCGACGGCGATCCACGGCAACAAGAGCCAGGGCGCGCGTACCCGTGCCCTTGCGCAGTTCAAGGACGGTTCGCTGCCGGTCCTGGTCGCCACCGACATCGCCGCCCGCGGCCTCGACATCGACGATCTGCCCCACGTCGTCAACTATGAGCTGCCGCACGTGCCGGAAGACTACGTCCACCGGATCGGCCGCACCGGCCGCGCCGGCCGGGAAGGTTCCGCCGTCTCGCTGGTCGACCGCGACGAGGTGAAGCTGCTGAGCGCGATCGAACGGGTCATCAAGCGCCCGATCGACCGCGTCGAGGTGGAAGGCTTCACCGGCCTGCACTCCCGTCCCGGCGATGCGGAACTGGCACAGGACGATGATCGTCCGTCTCGCCCCCCTCGCGGTGGCACCCGCGGCAATTCGCGCAGTTTCGCACCGCGCTCCAACAATGCCCAGCCCCAGCCGCACCGGGCGGCGCAACCCCAGCCCCAGCGGGCGGCCGGCTCCGGCCGGTCGGCACTGACCGGCGGCCCCGGCTTCAGGGGCACCACCGGCGGGAAGTGAACGTGGCGGCTGACCCGCCGACCGATGGCCTGTCGCCGCCGACGCTGTACTGGGCGATGCTGGTCATCGCCTGCGGCATCTGCCTGTCGGTTCTCGACGCGACGGTAGTCAGCGTCGCGCTCCCGATGATCGCCCGTGACCTTCGGACCGAGGCTGCGACCTCGGTCTGGATCATCAACGCATACCAGATCGCCATCGTCGTCGCGATCCTGCCGCTGGCAACCCTGGGCGACAAGGTCGGCTACCGGCGGGTCTATCGCGTCGGCATGCTGGTCTTCGTGCTCGCCTCGGTCGCCTGTACCCTGTCGGAGACGGTCGCCGAGCTCGCCATGTCCCGCGCGGTCCAGGGTCTCGGTGCGGCCGGCATCATGAGCGTCAACGCGGCGCTGGTACGGCTGATCTACCCGCGCTCGCGGCTCGGCCGGGGCATCGCGCTGAACGCCTTCGTGGTTGCCGGGGCGTCGGCAGCCGGGCCGTCTCTCGCCGCCGGCATCCTTTCGGTCGCGGACTGGAAATGGCTGTTCATCGTCAACATCCCGCTGGGCCTCGCGACGCTCGCCGGCGCGATGAAGTACCTGCCAGCGAGCGCCAAGTCCGCCGGGCGCTTCGATCTGCCCAGCGCGGTGCTCAACGTGCTGACCTTCGGGCTGGTCTTCCTCGGCATCGATTCGCTGGGCCATCTCGACTTCAGCACGTCGACCTTCGCAATGCTGGCCGCCGGCACCGCCATCGGCGTCGTCTTCGTGCGCCGCCAGATGCGCCTGCCGCTGCCGCTGCTGCCGCTGGACCTGCTGCGCATCCCCGTCTTCGCCCTTTCGATGGGAACGTCGATCTGCTCGTTCGCGGCGCAGATGATCGCGTTCATCTCCCTGCCCTTCTTCCTGCAGTACACGCTGGGGCACAGCGCGGCCGAGACCGGGCTGCTGATGACACCCTGGCCGCTCGCCCTGATGGTTGCGGCGCCGGTGTCTGCGCGGCTGCTGGAGCGCTATCCGGCCGGCGCGCTGGGCGGCGTCGGCCTGGGCATCTTCGCGGCCGGGCTGCTCGCGCTGGCGCTGCTCTCCGCATCTCCGAGCGGGCTCGACGTCGCCTGGCGCATGGCGCTCTGCGGCATCGGCTTCGGCCTGTTCCAGAGCCCCAACAACCACACCATCCTGACCACTGCGCCGGCCAACCGCAGCGGCGGCGCCAGCGGCATGCTGGGTACCGCGCGGCTGACCGGCCAGACGATCGGCGCCACCATCGTCGCGCTCACCTTCGCGCTGGCGCCGGGCCGCGACTGGGTCGCCATGGCAATCGGCGCCCTGCTGGCCTGCGGCGGTGCTGTCCTCAGTTCGATGCGGGTACCGCTCGGCGCGCGCATGAAGCCGCCGCGTTAGGAGTTCTCCATCGGTCTTGCCCGACCCCGAAGCATGAAGCATCCGACAGCGTTGCGCGAGGTTGAGGGAGTTGAGTAGGATGACGCAGGCGCTGTTGACGAGGTCGGCGTTGGCTTGGTGCCATGAGCCCGTTTAGGAGTTGGACCCGCAGTCCTGCGAGCACCCCGAATTGTGACGACGGGCGGTCACGCCCCGGAGCACGTTTAGTAGATTTCGACGACGAGGACTGCCTGCGGCGCCCCTGATTATGACAGGAGGCCTTATGCAAGTGCTTTATCCGCGCTGTGCCGGGCTGGACGTGCACAAGGACACGATCGTGGCCTGTGTACGCTGCGTCTCGGCGCCGGCACATCAAGAGGTTCGCAGCTTCGCCAGCACCACTGGGGAGTTGCTGGAGTTGGCCGAATGGCTGGCTTCGCACGACTGCACCCACGTGGCGATGGAAGCTACCGGGGTTTACTGGAAACCGGTGTGGCACATCCTCGAGGACGAGTTCGAGCTGGTGTTGGCCAACGCTGGTCACATCCGCAACGTGCCCGGGCGCAAGACCGATGTGAACGACGCGATGTGGATTGC
>JACCRJ010000198.1 GCA_013813615.1 Lautropia sp.
ACGTGCGATCGGTTGCCCCCCGATGCGCCTGCGCGAAGTCCAGTGCAGCCTTCGACATCCCCGCCCGCCGCTCGGCGTCGAGCGCGATGTCAAGGGCTGCAGCGACCGCGGCACCGCTGTCGGCCACCTGCACCGCCGCGCCCGCCGCGACCGATTGCACCGCCGCCTCCTCAAAGTTGAAGATCGACTGCCCCAGCACGACCGGGCATCCGAGTGCATTCGCCTCGATCAGGTTCTGCGAGCCGAACGGCAGCAGCGAGCCGCCCATGATTGCCACGTCGGCGCAGGCGTACCAGTTCTGCATCTCGCCCATCGAGTCGCCGAGCAGGATATCGCAATGGCCCGGATCCGCATCCGCCTGATCGAGTGCCGCCCGGCGCATCAGGCGCCGCTCGGGCATCGCAGCAGCGATCAGCGCCGCCACCGTCTCGAAGCGGTTGGGATGCCGCGGCACGATGATCAGCAGCGCATCCTCGATGCCTGGACGGCGGCTGCGCCAACTGCGCAACAGCAACGCCTCTTCACCGTCGCGCGTGCTGGCAGCCAGGATGATCGGGCGCGACCCGAGGCGACCGCGCCAGGCTTTGCCGCAAAGGCGGGCGGCGGGCGAGACGGCCTGGTCGAACTTGAGGTTGCCGACCACTGCATCGGCGGGCCGTGCCAGCCGAGCAACCCGGGCCGAGTCGGTCGGCGTCTGCGCCACGATCACATCGAAGGCTTCGATGGCCGGTGCAATCAGGCCCCGGTACCTGAGGCCGCGCGCAAGCGATTTTTCCGAGAGGCGCGCGTTGATCACCGCCATCGGTGTCCCGCGGATTCGGGCGGCGTGCATCAGGTTAGGCCAGACCTCCGTTTCCATGATCAGCCCACAAGTTGGCTGCTGCACCGAGAGGAACCTGCCGACGCAGAACGGCAGGTCGTACGGCAGGTAGGACTGACGCAGCCTGGGACCCAGGTCGCGGAGCAGTTCCCTGCCGGCGTCACGTCCGGTGGGCGTCGCATGCGTCAACAGCACAAGGGCCTGCGGAAATCGTGCCGCCAGCCGGCGGACCAGGGGCGCCGCCGCTGCCGTCTCGCCGACGGAGACAGCGTGGATCCAGAGTTGCCTTACACCTTCCGGGGGCGGCTGCAGGAAACCGAAGCGCTCCCCCCAGTGGCGCCGATACGCAGGCTGCCGGATGCTGCGATAGAGCAGGTAGGTCAGCGCGAGCGGGATGCCGAAGAACCACCCCAACGAATAGAGGCCGCGAAGCACGCCTGGCCGCCCGCTCAGGAACTCCCGCCCTGCCCGGCGGCGGGCCTGCGGTTCAGAACGGCAGCCTGGCGTCAGGCGCCACTGCCAGGATCGCCTGTTTCAGGCTCTGCTGTATCCGCGCCAGCGCAGTGTCGGTATCCGCTTCGAACCGGAGCACCACCACCGGTGTCGTGTTGGACGCGCGCGCAAGCCCGAAGCCATCCGGATACTCCACCCGGACGCCGTCGATAGTGATTACTTCGCTGGCGCCGTCGAACTTCGCCCCCTTCTGCAGCGCTTCGATCAGCTTGAAGTTGTCTCCCTCCGCCATCTTCAATTGCAACTCCGGCGTGGTCGGGGAATCCGGCAGCGCCTCCAGGACCGCGCTCGGATCCGGATGGCGCGCAAGGATCTCCAGCAGTCGGGCGGCGCAGTACACGCCGTCGTCGAAGCCGTACCAGCGGTCGTTGAAGAACACATGGCCGCTCATCTCGCCGGCCAGCTTCGCGCCGGTCTCTTTCAGCTTCGCCTTGATGAGCGAATGGCCGGTGCGCCACATCAGCGGCTCGCCGCCGTGCTTGCGGATCCACGGCGCCAGGTTGCGGGTGCACTTGACGTCGTAGATGATCTGCGCCCCGGGGTTTTTCGCCAGCACGTCCTGGGCGTACAGCATCAGCTGCCGGTCCGGGAAGATGATCTTGCCGGACTTCGTGACGATACCCAACCGGTCGCCGTCGCCGTCGAAGGCAAGGCCGAGTTCGGCATCGCCGGCTGCAACCGCTGCGATCAGGTCCTGGAGGTTTTCCGCATGCGCAGGGTCCGGATGATGGTTGGGGAAGTTGCCGTCGACCTCGCAGAAGAGCTCCGTCACCTCACCGCACCCGATTGCCCGCAGCAGGCCCGGCGCAACCGCGCCGGCCACGCCGTTGCCGGCGTCCACCACCACCTTGACCGGTCGGGCGAGCTTGATGTCTCCGGTGATCTTGGCGAGGTAGTCCGGCAGGACGTCGCGATGCGACACCTTGCCGGGCTTGGCGGCGGCGAGCCGCGACCAGGCGCCGGCATCGCGGATGGTCGCGCCGATGCCGGTGATCTCGTCGCCATAAAGCGTGCGGCCCGCCATCATCATCTTCAGGCCGTTGTACTCCGGCGGGTTGTGGCTCCCGGTCACCGCAACACCGGTACCGCTGCCGGTGAGGACGGTGGCGAAGTAGACCAGCGGGGTCGGCACCATGCCGATGTCCACCACGTCCACACCCGCGGTACAGATCCCTTTGGCCAACGCCGCTGCGAGACGCGGACCGGAGAGGCGGCCGTCGCGCCCCACCACGATGCTGGTGACACCCTCTGCCTTCGCGCGGGCGCCGAGCACCAGGCCGATCGCGCGGACCGCTTCCTCGGTCAGCGTCTGGTCGACGATGCCGCGGATGTCGTAGGCCTTGAAGATACCGGGCGAGACCGTCGGCGCACCCTTGCCGGCGTCGAGCGGCTTCGCCGCCGCGGAATCAGATGCTGATGTCATGGTGTTCACCGTGGGGCATGTTTATACAATCGCTGCATGAATGGTACCGGCATTGACGATCCCGCGATCTCCCCAGTCGAGGCTGCGCCGCTGGTGGTGGTCACCGGCGCGAACGGCTTCATCGGGCGCCATCTGGTGCAGGCGTTGTTCAGGGCAGGCTTCCGGGTGCGGGCAGTGACGCGCTCGGGCACTGCCGTTGCGACCGCGGTCGAGGGGGCACCTCATCCAGGCGTCTCAGCGAACGCCGACTGGCAACCCGTGCTTGCCGGTGCCGACGCCGTCGTCCACCTCGCCGGGCTTGCGCACATGGCGCTGGGCGATCGCACGATGCGCCAGCGGCTGCGCAGGGTCAACGTCCTGTCGACGCACCGCCTCGCGCAAGCTGCTGCGCAGGCCGGGGTTTCGACCTTCGTCTTCATGAGTTCGATCAAGGCAGTGGCGGACCATTCCGGTCCGGCGCCACTGACGGAGACAACCCCGCCCCTGCCGGAGGACTGCTATGGACTGGCGAAGCTCGCGACCGAACGGCGCCTGCAGCGGCTCGCAACAACTGCGCCGGCGATGCGGATCCTGACCCTGCGCCCGCCCCTGGTGTACGGCCCAGGCGCGACGGCCAACTTCGCGGCGCTCGCGCGGCTGGTCCGCCGCGGCTTGCCCCTGCCCTTGGGCGCCGTGCGCAATCGCCGCAGCCTGATCTATGTGGGCAATCTCGCCGCTGCGGTCGTGCGATGCCTGCAGCGGCGGGACGTGCCGTCCGGCACCTTTCATCTGAGCGACGGGCCGCCGGTGTCGACGCCCGAGCTGGTTCGGGCGATCGCGATGGCGCAGGGCAGGCCGGCGCGGCTGGTGAACATTCCCCCGAAGTGGCTGTCGATCGCCGCCGATGCTTTCGGCAGGCGGGCGCAGCTCGCGCGCCTGCAGGGATCACTTGAGGTGAGCAACCGGCGCTTCTGCCGAAGCTTCGACTGGGAGCCGCCCTTCACCCTGCAGCAGGGTCTGCAAGCGACGCTGCAGGCGCAGGTTTGAACCTGAGAGCCTGCGGGGCAGAAGAAGGCGGCTGACAGCCTTCTAAGCGTCCCGCAGCACCGTAGCCAGCAGGCCGTCCCAGGACGGCATACTCATGCCCCAGACGTTCTCGATGCGCGACAGGTCCAGGCAGGAGTTGGCTGGCCGCCGTGCCGGGGTGGGATAGGCGGACGCCGGTATCGCCTCGAGGCTGGGCATCCGCGGCACCTGCCATTCAGGACCAGGAGACGCCGACGAGGTTGCCGGCAACCTGCCCTCGGTGCCGGCCTGGGTTGCGCGGTGGAGTAGGGCGAGCCCGCGGCTGGCGTATTCGAACCAGCTGGTTCTGCCGGCGGGCGTGAGGTTGAGGACGCCGGACCAGTCCTTCAGAGCGGCAGACGCCTGCCGGCGCGCGATCAACTGCGCAGTGACATCGGCGATAAAGGAAGCCGGGGTCGGCACGCCGTACTGGTCGGCGACGATCTTCAGATGATCGCGGGCTGCGGCCAGCCGGACCATCGTGCGCAGGAAGTTGCCGCCGCGCAGGGAGTAGACCCAGCTGGTGCGCAGGATCAGGTGGGCGCAGCCGCTCGTGCGGATCGCCTGCTCCCCTTCGAGTTTGGTGAGGCCATAGGCATTGGCCGGCGCGGTGGGGTCATCCTCGCGGTAGCGGCCATCGCGCGACCCGTCGAAGACATAGTCGGTGGAATAGTGAACGAGCAGCGCGCCCGCGTCGACGCAATAGCCGGCCATCGCGGCCGGCGCTGCCGCGTTGATCGCGCGTGCCTTGCCGGTTTCGCTTTCGGCCTTGTCGACCGCGGTGTAGGCGGCAGGATTGACGATGACCTGGGGCGCAACCTCACGGAGAACCGCCCGCACCCGGGCTGGGTCCGCGAGGTCGAGCGCGCGGCTGTCAAGCGCAACCACCTCGCCCAGCGGCTGCAGGCTGCGCACCAGTTCCCAGCCCACCTGCCCGGTCACGCCGGTAACGGCGATTCTCATCGGGCTGGGGATCCGGCGGCCGGATCGCGGTCGTAGACCTCGGCTTGCGCAAGCGGCTTGCCCGCCAGATCCTTGTCTGAAATGATCACCTTGTCCCTGCCGCCGACCAGCTCCAGCGGCCACTTCAGTCCCAGTGCCGGATCGTTCCACAGCAGCGTACGCTCATGGGCAGGCGCGTAGAAATCGGTTGCCTTGTAAAGGACCGTCGTGCCCTCCTGCAGGCCCAGGAAGCCGTGCCCGAAGCCCGGCGGAATCCACGCCATGAGGTTGTTTTCAGCCGACAGCACGAACGACGCGCTTTGTCCGAAGGTTGCCGAGTCGCGGCGCAGGTCGACGGCGACATCGTGGATGGCGCCCTCCAGGACGCGGATCAGCTTGCCTTGCGCCTGACGGAGCTGGTAGTGCAGCCCGCGCAGGACGCCGCGCGCAGACCGCGACTGGTTGTCCTGCACGAACGCCATCCGGGTTCCGCTCAGTTCGTCGAAGACGCGCTGGTTGAAGCTCTCGAAGAAATAGCCGCGGCTGTCGCCGAATTTCCTCGGCTCGATCAGGAACACATCAGGAAGTCCAGTGTCGATGCGCTTCATCAGAACACCCGTTCCTTCAGCATCGTCAGCAGGTACTTGCCGTAGCCGCTTTTCTCCAGCGGCTTGGCCAGCGCGGTCAGTTGAGCGGCGTCGATGTAGCCCATTCGCCAGGCCACCTCTTCCGGGCAGGCGATCTTCAGCCCCTGGCGCTTCTCGATGGTCTGGACGAACAGCGACGCCTCGATCAGCGATTCCTGAGTGCCGGTATCCAGCCAGGCGTAGCCGCGGCCCATCGTCTTGACGTGCAGCGCGCCGAGCTCCAGGTACACGCGGTTGACGTCGGTGATCTCCAGCTCGCCACGCGGCGATGGCTTGAGCGTCTTGGCGATGCCGACGACCCTGTTGTCGTAGAAGTACATGCCGGTCACCGCATAGTGCGACTTGGGGGTGGCGGGCTTCTCCTCCAGGCTGACCGCCCGTCCCTGATCGTCGAACTCGACCACGCCATAGCGC
>JACCRJ010000202.1 GCA_013813615.1 Lautropia sp.
GCCAGCAAGCGATCGAGCTGCTGCAGGGCGGCCCTCATGGCCCAGCCGGCCCCGATGCCGACGGCAGCGCAGCCCAGAGCGAAGCCGAACAGCTCGGCAGTCGTGGTCGCGGGCGCCGCCCGCGCAAGCGGCAAGGCCACCGCAATGGCCAGAAACACGGCCACACTCGCGGTCCTTGCGACGGTGCGCATCGAATGCATCTACAAAGGTTCCTGATGGGAATTGTTTACCGGACACTCCCGGTACCCTCGGCGCGTCTGCGTCCAGCTCGGCAAAGCGTCGCGAATTTCCTGCTGACCTCCCCGAGGGGGCGTTCCTCGCCCCCCACAGTCGGTCTTGTCCCTCCATCTTCGCTGCAGCGCGGGTTTTCAAGCACAAGCCATCGACGAAGCCCTGGCATGGACTGACGGAAGGCGCGAACGGGTGAGGTTAACGTGCCCCTGTGGTAATCTTCAATCCCCCGTTCTTGTCGGTCCCGCCCGCGCCCCACCTGCCGCTTTCCGCCTTGGCCGTTTGGCCGGCCGGCGCGAGGACAGCTTCCAGCCGAGTACGCCTCCCTCCATTCGTGCCAATAATCACCCTCCCGGACGGTTCCGCAAGAACGTTTGAGCAGCCGGTCACTGTCGCCGCCGTCGCCGCATCCATCGGCCCCGGCCTGGCCAAGGCGGCGCTCGCCGGAAAAGTGAACGGGAAGGTCGTGGATCTTTCCCACACGATCGCCGAGGACAGCAAGGTCGCGATCGTGACCGAGAAGGATCCCGAGGGGCTGGACGTCATCCGCCATTCGACCGCCCATCTGCTCGCCTACGCCGTCAAGGACCTGTATCCCGACGCCCAGGTGACGATCGGCCCGGTCATCGAGAACGGCTTCTATTACGACTTCTCCTACAAGCGTCCATTTACGCCGGAGGACCTCGCTGCCATCGAAGCGAAAATGCGGGAGCTGGTCAGGCTGGATGAGTCGGTGACCCGCGAGGAGTGGGACCGGGATCAGGCGGTGAAGTTCTTCGAATCGATCGGCGAGAAGTACAAGGCCGAGATCATCTCGTCCATTCCCGAAGGCGAATCGATCGGCCTGTACCGCAAAGGCCGTTTCATCGACCTGTGCCGCGGGCCGCACGTTCCCTCGACCGGCAAGTTGAAGGTATTCAAGCTGATGAAGCTTGCCGGCGCATACTGGCGCGGCGACTCCAACAACGAGATGCTCCAGCGCATCTACGGCACCGCCTGGGCCCGAAAGGAGGACCAGGACGCCTACCTGCACATGCTGGAAGAGGCGGAAAAGCGCGACCACCGCAAGCTGGCCAAGGACCTGGATCTCTTCCACACGCAGGAAGAGGCGCCTGGGATGGTGTTCTGGCATCCCAAGGGCTGGACCATCTGGCAGCAGGTCGAGCAGTACATGCGCCAGGTCTACGTCGCGAGCGGTTACCAGGAAGTGCGCTGCCCGCAGATCCTGGACGTGACGCTCTGGAAGCGCTCCGGCCACTGGGACAACTACAAGGAAAACATGTTCTTCACGTCATCGGAGAAGCGCGACTACGCGGTCAAGCCGATGAACTGTCCGGGACATGTGCAGATCTTCAATTCGAACCTGCGCAGCTACCGGGAACTGCCGCTGCGGTACGGCGAGTTCGGCGGCTGTCACCGCAACGAGCCGTCAGGCGCCCTGCACGGAATCATGCGCGTGCGTGCCTTCACCCAGGATGACGGCCACGTCTTCTGCAGCGAGGATCAGGTCGAGTCCGAAGTCACGGCCTTTCACCGCCAGGCGATGGCGGTGTACAAGGACTTCGGTTTCGACCAGGTCTTCCTCAAGATCGCCCTGCGGCCGGAGAAGCGCCTCGGCGCCGACGAGACCTGGGACCGCGCCGAGGAGGCGCTGCGCGCGGCGCTGCGAACCTGCGGTGTCCCATGGCAGGAACTGCCGGGCGAGGGCGCCTTCTACGGTCCGAAGATCGAGTACCACCTCAAGGACTCGATCGGGCGGCCCTGGCAACTCGGCACGATGCAGGTCGACTTCATGATGCCGGAGCGGCTGGGCGCCGAGTACGTCGCGGAAGACAACTCGCGCAAGCGCCCGGTGATGCTGCACCGTGCGATCGTCGGATCCATGGAGCGCTTCATCGGCATCCTTCTGGAGAACTGCGCGGGCGCGCTGCCGACCTGGCTCGCACCGATCCAGTCCGTCGTTCTGTCGATTACGGACCATCAGGCGGATTACGCTGAAAGCATCCGTCAAGTCTTGAAAAAACAAGGGCTTAGGGTTGATCGCGATTTGCGGAGCGACAAGATCGGCTATAAGATTCGAGAGCATAGCCTACAGAAAATTCCCTATCTCGCCGTCGTCGGCGAGAAGGAAAAGCAGGCAGGGCAGGTGGCTGTTCGGGCCCGCGGGGGCAAGGATCTGGGTGTCATGACGCTGGAGGCCTTCTCTGAAAGGCTCCACGCGGACCTCTTGTCCAAAGGTTTTACAGCCGGTCGTTGATCGGCCGGCCGGATCGTCTGGGGATCGCCGTTCGGGCCGCCGTCGGGCCCGCAACGGCGGCCTGCAAGGCCAGTCCAACCCGCGCAGCCGTAACAGCCGTTCTATTTCAACTTTGGAGAGCTCAGCATCGCTACAGAACGTACCCACCGCCTGAACGGTGAGATTACGGCGCCGGAAGTCCGATTGGTCGGCATCGAGAATGAACCACTGGGCGTCATGCGTCTCGGTGACGCCCGCCGCCTTGCAGAGGAGGCGGATGTGGATCTGGTGGAGATCGCTCCCACCGCAGTGCCGCCGGTGTGCCGGCTGATGGATTACGGCAAGTTCCGTTACCAGGAGCAGAAGCGCGCCAACGAGGCAAAAGCCAAGCAGAAGATCGTCCAGATCAAGGAAGTCAAGTTCCGGCCGGCAACCGACGAAGGCGACTACGCCATCAAGGTGAGGAACATGTTGAGCTTCCTGGACGATGGCGACAAGGTCAAGATCACCCTGCGCTTTCGCGGCCGCGAAATGGCGCATCAGGAATTCGGCGTGCGCCTCCTGGAGCGGGTGCGGACAGACATCGACGAGGTCGCGGTGGTGGAGTCCATGCCCCGCATGGAAGGACGCCAGATGGTCATGATGGTCGCCCCGCGCAAGAAGAAATAGCTCAGGCCGTCAGGCCCGGAACGCTGCTATAATCAAAGGCTTACCTTCCGAACGTCGGGCGGGTTCTCCAAGCACGCACCCTGGATTCGAAGCCGCTCCTTTCGGCTCCTCATCCGCGATTTCAATGTCCGCCATTTCGCCGTCATCATTGCATGGCAGCCTGAGCCGGACAGGGTGCGTCACCTTGATCGGACGCGGGGTATGTGGGTATTGTCATGGCAAAAATGAAGACCAAAAAGAGCGCGGCCAAGCGGTTTCGCGTTCGTCCCGGCGGCACGGTCAAGCGCGGGCAGGCGTTCAAGCGCCACATCCTGACCAAGAAAACGACCAAGAACAAGCGCCACCTGCGTGGCGCGGTGCAGGTGCATGAGGCTGACGCCCGGAGCGTCCGCAGCATGATGCCGTACGCCTGAACCGGAGAGTGATATGCCACGAGTAAAGAGAGGCGTTACCGCCCGCGCGCGTCACAAGAAAGTCCTCGACCAAGCCAAAGGCTATCGCGGCCGTCGCAGTACGGTCTACCGGGTCGCCAAGCAAGCGGTCATGAGGGCGGGGCAGTATGCCTACCGCGACCGCCGCAACCGCAAGCGCGTTTTCAGGGCGCTCTGGATCACCCGGATCAACGCCGCCGCGCGCGAACACGGCCTGACCTACAGCGTCTTCATGAACGGGCTGCTGAAGGCGGAGATCGAACTGGACCGCA
>JACCRJ010000228.1 GCA_013813615.1 Lautropia sp.
CGACGCGGCCTTCCTCAACGGCATCGGCTGGAACCTGCTGAACGTCGCGATCGTGCTGTGGCTGATGCATCGCAGCGGCATCCTGCGGTGGCGCCGGCGGGCGGCAGGTCCCGCCACGGCTTGAGGGTGGCTCATCGCTGCATGCCGGATCCGAGCAACGGTCAGGCAGTCATCCGGCGATCCGCCTTTCCGAAAACCGCCTCCATCTCGCGACGGATCTTCACCGCCGTGTCGTTTGCGTCAACCTTCACATCCGACCATTTCACGCTCTGGCCTTCGGCCAGGTCCCGCACCAGCTTCACGTTGTGAGCCAGTCCCAGCGGCAGCAGGCCTTCCTCGAGCGAGTGTTCCGCCGGCGTCTGTTTGCCCCAGACACAGAAGCCGCCTTCGCCGTCGAGGACTTCACCGGACTTCATTGCTCGCTTGGCAGTGGCGATGACGTCAGAGTTGAAGGCAATCGGGACGCCGGTCGGCTCGTTGCGCAAGGCCGCGGAGGCCACCGAAATCCCCAGTTCGAGCCCGATCATGTGGATCGGCCGGTAAAGGGCTGCGTAACGCCCGCTCTCGTCGGGCAGCATGCTGTACTCCCGGAAGCAGCGCCGGGCGTACTCGGTGTCGCCTTCGATCACGACATAGGTGCCCATGACCAGGTTGTAGGGAACCTCGCTGCCGTCGCGGTTGACGGAAGACACGACCTCGGTGACACCGGCTTTTTCCAGCGTTCCGCCGTCGGCCTTCGGTCTGCAGATCTGGGCCAGTTCAAAGCGTGAGGCAGGCGGAAATCCGAGACCCCCCGTCTGCGGCACGAGCCCGGTCGCATTGCAGATCGCCGTCATTTCAATGCCCGACTTGGTTCCGTCGACAAAGCTGTTGAACATCTTCGGATTGAACAGGCTTCGATCGGTGATGGTCATGTACTTGGTGAGAATGTCCCATACCGTGTCCGGCGTCGACTGGTGATAGCTCGGGTGGTAGCGCGTCCCCTTGCCGGCCGCAACCACCTTGAAGCCGCTGGCGCGTGCCCAGTCGACATGCTCGCAGACCAGCGCCGGCTGATCGCCCCACGCCAGCGAGTAGACCACCCCCTTCTCAGCAGCGCGACGCGCGAGCAGCGGACCCGCGAGTGCGTCGGCCTCTACGTTGACCATGACGATGTGCTTGTTGTTCTCGATCGCGGCCAGGCAGAGGCGGATGCCGGTTGTCGGGTCGCCGGTGGCCTCGATGATGACTTCGATCGCCTCATGCCTGATGAGGGACATGGCATCGTCTGTCACCAGGGTGCCGCCGGTTCTGATGGCTTCATCGATCGATTTCGCACTGAACTGCGCTTCATCCCAGCCGCAGACAGACATCCGCTCGCGAGCGCGCGCCGGCATCAGGTCGGCGACGCCGACCAGATGCATTCCGACGGTCGTGCGTACCTGGGTGATGAACATGCTGCCGAACTTTCCCGCCCCGATGATCGCGACCTTGACCGGGCGCCGCTCAGCGGCGCGCATCTGCAGCATCTTGTGCAAGTTCATCCGGATCTCCTTGTGTTGGCCTCGCCTGGCGCCTTCGCAGTTGCGGTGAGCACTGATGATCGGCTGCCCAGGCCCTTCTTCCGAAGCTGGCCGGGTCGACCGTTCTACTCCCGGATTAGACACATTGCTTTTTCTTGTGAAAAGTGAATAAATCAGCCCTATTCGATGAGCTGAGTTGTTCAATGCGGGATCTGCCGCCCTTGCGGGCCCTGGTGACTTTTCGTGCTGTCATGGAGACCGGCAGTTTTGCCCGTGCGGCCGAAGTGCTCAACATCACCCCTTCTGCGGTTAGTCATCAGGTCCGGATGCTCGAGCAGAGTCTGAAGAGGCCGCTCTTCGTACGTCGAAACCGCGCTGTCTACCCGACCCAGGCGGCCCTCGGCTACCAGGCGGTGATTTCGGAGAGCTTTGATCGGATCGCATCGGCGAGCCGCATGGTCGGCAGTGAGCGCAGCGAGACGCGGTTCATGATCCATTGCGCCCCGAGCTTTGCGACCAGCTTTCTGATGCCGCGGCTGCCGACGTTCATCGCCCGGTTTTCGGAACTCGACGTGACTTTGTCGTCGGGCATCGGAGAGGTCCGGCTGGGGCCGGAGGGGTTCCAGGTTGACATCCAGCACATGACGACGCCTCCTGATGATTGCGAAAGCGTCGATCTTGCGGTGGAATCGTACGTGCCGCTGGCGAGCCCTTCATTCTGTGCCAGCCACGCGCCCTTGGCGCCTCACGACGTCACGCGGGTGCCGCTGATTCATTCGCTGCGCTGTCCTGTCGATTGGAAGCAATGGATCCGGCACCACGGCGAAGGCTTGCCGCCTACCCGTGGCATGCAGTTCGATCGCTCTTATCTTGCGATCGCTGCGGCGGCAGACGGACTGGGGCTGGCGCTCGAATCGACCCTGCTCGCGGGCGACCTGATCGACAGCGGCCGTCTAGTCCTGCCATTCGGGCCGCGCGGGCTGACGGCACACGCCCATCGGCTGGTCTACCGCCGCAGCGAACGCGCCGACACGCACATCCGTGCTTTCACCGAATGGATTATGGATGCCGTGTCGGCTTCACAATGGGCATCGGTGAATGATTGTTGAACCTGCCGCCGACGGCGTTCGACGACGCGCTGGCGACGGCGGGCAATTCTGAATTCTGTTATCGTGCGACGCAAAGACAACCCAGATGTGTGATGGATACGAAAAAAGAGAAGGTGGCCGACAGCGTCCCGGCGACCAGGGTGGGCTTCATCGGTCTTGGCGTGATGGGCCGGCCGATGGCCAGGAACCTCTTGAAGGCGAACTTTCCGCTGGCGGTGTACGACCTGAATCGGCCCGCCGTCGAAGAAATCGTGACCCTGGGCGCCTCGGATGCAGGCTCCATCACTGGCGCCGCAGCTGCCGACGTCGTCGTGACCATGCTGCCGGACACGCCGGACGTGGAGGCGGTGATCTTCGGCGACCAGGGACTCGCAGGATCGATGCGCCGGGGCAGTATCCTGATCGACATGAGTTCCATCTCGCCGGTGGCGACGCGGCGTTTCGCGGCGGCGCTTGCGGAGCGCGGCGTCTCCATGCTTGATGCGCCCGTTTCTGGCGGCTTCCAGGGCGCCGAGGCGGGCACGCTTTCCATCATGATCGGAGGAGAGGCTGAGGCCCTCGAGCGGTGCCGGTCGGTGCTGGAGGCGATGGGCAAGACCATCAATCATATCGGTCAGAGCGGCGCCGGGCAGGTCTGCAAGGTCTGCAACCAGGTCGTGGTCGCGATCAACATTCAGGCGGTGGCGGAAGCGCTGACGCTGGCGAAGAAGAACGGTGTCGATCCGGGAAAGGTCCGCGATGCGCTGCTGGGCGGCTTCGCCCGCAGCACCGCGCTCGACCTCCACGGCAAGCGCGTACTGGACGACAACTTCGCCGCCGGCTTTCGGGTGAACCTGCAGCGCAAGGACCTGCGCCTGGCGTTGGAGACCGGCGCGGCGACGGGAACCCCGCTGCCGGCCACCGCGCTGATCCAGGAGCTCTACGGGATCCTGGCGGCAACGGGACGCGGCGGCATGGACAATTCGTCGCTGGCGCTCCTGATGCAGGAGTTCTCCGGCGCCAGGGGCGACGGCAGCGCCTGATCCAGGATCGTCGTCGGGGAGGGTATTGCAAGCGTCGCGGCTTCAGGCACCGCACGATCTTTCAAGAGGGCCGGCCAACGGCCACACACGAGGAGTACTCATGAGACTCAGGCAATTTGTACCTTCCATTCTGGCCATGGGCATCACGCTCTGCGCCGCCGGCGCTGCGCAGGCGATCAACATCGGGTTCGCCCTGCACACATCGCCCCCGGGTCCCGAATTCCAGGCGGTTGACAAGTTCATCGAGCTGGTCAAGAAGCGCAGCAACGGCGAGATCACCGTGAAGGTCTACCCGTCGGCCGTACTCGGCGGCGAGCGAGACAACATCGAGCAGCTCACGGTGAACCAAGTACAGATGACGCTGTTCGGCGACACGTTGCCCAGCGTCATCGCTCCGGAATACGCTGCTACTGTGGTGCCGTTCGTGTTCCCGGGGCCCGAGGAAGTCTTCGCCTTCTGGGCCGCGCCGATCGGTGACGCGGCCAGGAAGCACATCCGGGAGAAAGCGAAGATCGAAGCCGTGGCTTTCATGCGCCGTGGCGACCGGCACGTGACTGCCAAGAAGGAGATCAAGACGCCAGCCGACCTCAAGGGCGTCAAGATGCGCGTGCCGGAGATCCCCTCGTGGGTGAAGGTGTGGTCCCAGGTGGGAGCCAATCCGACGCCGGTCGCCTGGCCGGAAGTCTTCAGCGGCCTGCAGATGGGTGTGATCGAGGCCCAGGAAAACCCGTGTTTCAACATCAATCAGGCCAAGCTCTACGAGGTGCAGTCGCACCTGATGTACACCGCCCATGTACCCGCCGTCTGGCACTGGTCGATCAGCGCCGACTTCCTCAAGGGCCTGAAGCCAGAGATCCGCGAGGCGGTGATCAGCTCGGCGGTCGAGGCTGCGGCCTATGGCGATGAACTGACCAAGGGCCAGATCGATCAGACCTGCAACGCGCTGATCCAGAAGAACGGCATGAAAGCAGTCAAGGTGGATCGCGACGCATTCGTCGCTGCCGCTCGCCCAGCCATCACCGAGCTGTCGAAGGCCTGGGCCCCCGGTGTGATGGAAGCGGTGGCGAAGTACCTCAAGTAGCACCGCTGAAGTGCTCCCGTGGTGCTTGCGCAAGCGCGAGCCGGTGACCGGGGGCGGCTGGAC
>JACCRJ010000250.1 GCA_013813615.1 Lautropia sp.
GCGGTAGCGCCGAAAGAACCAGGCCAGGCCGTTTTCCAACTGTACAAGGCCGACGTCTACCGGTGCGCCGTCACCGAGGCTGAACACCTGCGCCACGGCGCGATCGTAGGCGTCGTACTTCGCGATGCGGATCTGCAGCCGGCGGTGCTCCAGCAGGAACCGCAGGCTCTCGCGCGAATGGTCAGCAAACGGCTGGTTGCGCTCCGGGGCATCGACCCCGCTCAAGCGGATGGTCAGGGAATCGCCGTTTTCCGTGCGGGCGATGAAGGAATCACCGTCCTGGACGCGAACGCTGCGAGCTTCGAGAACAGCGCGGCGCTCGCCGCGCTCGACTCGGCCGCCGGAACGCTCCGGCGAGCGGGGCGCCGTGGGCGAATCGACCTGGTGGCAGGCCGACAGCATCGCCAGCAGCAGCAGGGCGAAGCACGATCTGCGGCGTCGGCGGGCGTCGGCTCTCATGCGGTGGGTCGGATGATGCAAGATATCATCCCCGCTTGGCGGGTCCTCCAGCCCTCTGGCCTTCTCTCCAACCCGGTGCGCGACGATGACCAACGGTTTCTTCCTGTTCGTACACCTGGGCGGCGTCATCGTCTGGATCGGCGGGATGTTCTTCGCCGCAGTCTGTCTGCATCCGTCACTGGGTGTGCTGGCGGGGAAGGAGCGGGCCGCGTTGATGGCGGGAACCCTCGGCCGGTTCCTTGGCTACGTGATCGCTGCCATCGTCCTGATCTGGGTCAGCGGGATCGTGCTGATGATGCGGGCCGGAGGGACGTCGCTTCCGGTCGGCTGGCATCTGATGATCGGCATCGGGATGTTGATGACGCTGATCTTCGCCTACCTGTACCTCCGGCTGTTCCTGCCCGCCCGACGCGCCATCGGCGCCGGCGAAATGGCGCCCGTGCCTGGACTGATGGGGCGAATCCGCACCCTGGTCATCATCAACCTCGTCCTGGGGATTGCCGCAGTTGCCGCGGTGACGATACTGGGCTGAGTAAGGGCTTGGTTGCGGCTTTGCGGCGGTTCCGCTAGCCTGCGAATAGGCAGGAGTTGTTGTATACGCCACAAAATTGTCGCTGGGGTGCGTCGGTGAGGATCAGCCTGGCCGCGTTGGCTTGCCCGGCTCGGCATTGGAGACGTATGGTCGCAATGACACCTGAGATCCTGCATTAACAACCGGAGGCAAGTCGCAGCATGTCGACACTCTACCGTCGTTCCGATCGGCAGCCGTGTTCGGAAGGCTCCGGCCGCTTCGTCGCAGGCCTGCTGTTGACCGTGGGTGCCAGCCTGTCTGTGATGGCCCCGGATGCCGCGTGGGCCCAGGGGAGCAGCGCCCTGTTCGCCGTCGGGGAGGGCAAGTCCTCGCGTGCGGCCTCGCGTGCGGCCGACAGGCCGGTCGCGAAATCCAAGTCTCCCGCGCCGGTGAAGGCGGCGCCCGTGTCGGCCGCTGCGGTGGCCGGCCAGGCGGACCGCAAGGCTTCGCCTGCCAAGTCTTCGCCTGCCAAGGCTGCGGCGTCCCGCAAGGCCGTGCCACGCAAGACGACTGTCGCCAAGGGCAAGACGCGCGGCAGAACCATCGCCGGTGCATCGGGCGGGCCGGTGGCGCTCAACGGACAATGGCAGGACAGCGAGTGCATTCCCCTGACCGGCCTGGCGCACCGCCCCGCGCTCTACGTGAAACGCCAATACGAGTTCATCGACACGCGCAAGGCCTGGCAGCTCGACGCGTCCGTCTACACCTCGGACAGCTGCAGCGGCAACACCCGCCTGTTGACCTACCACGGGCGCGGGACCTTTGCCGTGACGGGCAAGTCCCGCGTGGCGAGCAATGCCTACGACGCGAGCTTCAAGATCGACCGCTGGACAGCTACGCCCCAATCCCGCGAGGGCGTGCTCACGTTGCTGAACGGCCGCTGCGGCAGCGGTGATTTCCAGGAGGGCCGAACCCTGGACCTGTCTGCGAGCGGCTGCCCGACGCTCGGCATCCGCTCGATTGCGCAGTCGCCCCGGGAAGTCGAACTGGTCAGCGTGAGCAACGGCAAGTTCTTCCTCGGCAGCCGCGCCTTCATCCCGGGCCTGAGCGACGACCGACCGGCGCAACTCAGCAGCTACGGCCTCACCCGGGTACGCTGACCCGGAGCCTGGCGGCTGGTCCGGTGGCGGCGCCATCGGCGCCATAGGCATTGCCGGTATTATCGGCGTCCGCGCGGATCATATCGGCTGCTTTCTCCGCCATCATGATCACCGGCGCATTGGTGTTGCCCGACACCAGCGTCGGCATTGCCGAGCAATCCACTACTCGCAGCGCC
>JACCRJ010000251.1 GCA_013813615.1 Lautropia sp.
AGTGGTTGTCGAACGTCACCGACCGGGCGGCCAGCCGGCTGAAGTTCGGTGTATCGATGGCGGTGCCGCCGTAGGGGGCGAGTGCACGCCGGTTCAGCGAGTCGAAAGAACAAAGATCGTGCGCACGGAGCGGCATGCCTCCTTACAGGATGAACGACATACTTGAAGACCCTCGATTCTGAGCAGCGGTGGCCGATCAGTAAAGGCCGCGATCGATTCGCGTGAAATATGAGTTTCGCAGTTTACTAGCGTTGGCATGAAGGGGCGTCCGTGGTGAAAAGCAGTCGGCAATGTGCCAGACTGGCGCTGACGCTGCGAATGGCAGCGACGATTGCCAGCGAATCTCATGAAACCGGGAGAGCATCACTGCCGTGAAGACCGCAGACGATTTCAACCGCTTCGGCGCCGAAAGCCTGCCGGGCCACCTGGGCATCGTGATCACCCATGTCAGTGCGGAGGAGGTTCGAGCCGAACTGACGGTGACGCCCAGCGTGATGGCGCCGAACGGCTACCTGCACGCCGGCAGCATCGTGACGCTGGCCGACACCTGCGCCGGCTACGGCTGCGTGGCGAACCTGCCCGGAAAGGCCACCGGCTTCACCACGATCGAGCTGAAGTCGAACCACCTGGGAACCGCGGTGGACGGAGTCGTCGAATGTATTGCGCGACCGGCGCACCTGGGCAGGACTACGCAGGTCTGGGACTGCACCGTGAGGCACCGCGAATCCGGCAAGACCTTGACGCTGTTTCGGTGCACGCAGATCGTGCTGTATCCCAAGCCTGCTTCGTGACCAGGATTTCGGAAGCCCGGTCGCCACAGCCGCCTTACCCTTGTCCAGACACATGAAGGAGAAAGATATGCAAAGCAAGCCGACAAGGATTCCGGGTCCCGATCATCCGATCAGCATCGACAGCAATCCCGACCGGGTGGTCGTGGTCGTCGCGGGGCAGGCGCTTGCCGACAGCCGCCGCGCGCTCACCATGCGGGAGGGCGACTATCCGCCGGTGCAGTACATCCCGCGCGAGGATGTCGACATGTCGAAGCTCGAGCGGACCGCGCACCAGACCTACTGCCCGTACAAGGGTGACTGCGCTTACTACAGCGTGCCGGCCGGCGGCGAACGGTCGGTCAACAGCGTCTGGTCCTATGAACAGCCGCATGCGGCGGTCGCGGCGATCAGGGATCACCTGGCGTTCTACCCGGATCGAGTCGACGGGATCCGGATCGAGCCGGTGCGCGCGTGAGGTGACGACCTCGGGCAGGGACGAGCGCGGCGCGCAATGTTCAGCGTAAGATAGCCTGTCCGCACAATCCGCGGGGACGTCGCCTGCTGGCGGCCCACTCCGTGATACCAGGAGACCCTCAGTGAAGCCGTCTGCCGTGCTCGCGCTTGCCGCACCCCTTGCCTTCGCCGCCCTCGCCACTCTCGGCGCGGTCTCGCCGCAGATCGCCCACGCCCAGGCGTTCCCGTCGAAGCCGGTGCGCATGGTCGTGCCGTATGCCCCAGGCGGGGCGACCGACATCATCGCCCGGGCGGCCGCCGCGGAGATGACCAAGGTGCTTGGCCAGACGGTCGTCGTCGAGAACCGGCCAGGCGCCGGCGCCAACCTCGGCGCCGAGATCGTCGCCCGGTCCGCGCCCGACGGCTACACCGTGCTGATGACGGCGAGCAGCCTGCACGGCATCAACCCGTCCCTGTTCTCGAAGCTGTCCTACGACCCGAACAAGGACCTCGCGCCGGTGATCGTCCTCGCCTCGGTCGCCAACGTGCTGGTGGTCAAT
Organism: Lautropia sp.; assembly: GCA_013813615.1. GTDB lineage: Bacteria > Pseudomonadota > Gammaproteobacteria > Burkholderiales > Burkholderiaceae_E > Lautropia. The sequence goes on from JACCRJ010000251.1 coordinate 1,784, forward strand.
CCCGGCGTGAAGGCCAACTCGGTGAAGGAGGTCGCCGCGCTGGCCAAGGCGGAGCCCGGAAAGCTGACCTGCGCTTCCAGCGGCAGCGGCTCCACCATCCACATGTCGTGCGAGATGTTCAAGCAGATCATGGGTGTCGACATCGCGCATGTACCCTACAAGGGCAGCGGTCCGGCGGTGGCGGACCTGTTGGGCGGGCATGTGAACCTGATGTTCGACAACATCCCCTCGTCGGTGCCGCACATCCGCAGCGGCAAGCTGCGCGCGCTCGCCACCACCGGATCGAAGCGCGACGCGACACTGTCGGATCTGCCGACGATGGTCGAAGCCGGCGTCCCGGGCTACGAGTCCACGGTCTGGTTCGGGCTCGCGGTTCCCGCCGGCACGCCCAAGGAGCTCGTCGGCAAGCTGAATGCGGCGGGCCGTCAGGCGGCTCAGGCGCCCGAGTTCACCAAGCGCCTGAGCGACCTCGGCTACGGGATCGTCGGCAACACGACGCCGGAGCAGATGGCGTCGATGATCCAGGACGAAGTCAAGCGCTGGGGTCCGATCGTCAAGGCGTCCGGTGCCAAGATCGACTGACCGCAACTTCGGACTACCGGCCATGTCACGACTTCCGATGCTTCCGGCGGAGCCGGACGATCCCGCCCTTGCCGCGTTGTTCGCCGAGGTGCGCGCTCGTGGCTGGCAGGTGCCGAACCTGTACCGCGTGTTGGGCCACGCGCCGCGGATGCTTCGCGCCTGGCTGGACTTCGCCTGGCCGCTGCGGCTGGATGTGCAGGCCAGCCGCGGCATCCGCGAACTGCTCATCCTGCGCGGCGCCCAGGTTTGCGGCTCGCGCTACGAATGGGCGCACCATGTCCCGATGGCGCTGGCGGCCGGCGTGCCGCAGGCGCAGGTCGACGCGCTGAACGACGAGTGGAGGAACTCCGCACTGTTCAGCGCCCCGGAGAAGGCGGTGCTGCGGCTGGCCGACGAAGTGACGCGCGGGCCGGGGGCCTCGGCCGAATGCATTGCCGCGCTGGGGCAGCAGGGCTTCAGCGACACCGAGATCACCGAGCTGACGCTCACCGCCAGTTTCTACGTCTGTGTCTCCCGCTTCCTGCATTCGATGGACGTACCGCTCGAGGATGAGTACAGGCATGGCTGACAACGCGGCCGGCAAGGCGGTGCTGGTGACCGCCGCCAGCCGCGGCATCGGTCGCGGCATCGCCTCCCGGCTGACAGAGGACGGCTATACGGTCGTCAGCTTCGACCGGGATCCGCCGGCGGCGCTCCTGCCGCGCGAAGCGTTCTTCCGCGTCGACCTGACCGATGTGGTGGCCACGGCGGCGGCACTTGCCGAAGCCGTCGAGCGGCACGCGCCGACCCGGCTGGTGAACAACGCGGGCGCCGTCCGCCCGGGCCCGCTGGAGGATGTGACCTGGGAGGACCTGGAGGCGGTCGTGTCGCTGAACCTGCGCTGCTCCATCCAGTGCGCCCAAGCGGTGCTGCCGGCGATGAAGGCAGCCCGCTTCGGGCGGATCGTCAACATCTCCAGCCGTGCCGCCTTGGGCAAGGAACTTCGCACCGCCTATGCGGCAACCAAGGCCGGACTGCATGGCATCACCAGGACATGGGCGCTGGAACTGGCCGCCCACGGCATTACCGTCAATGCGGTGGGGCCGGGCCCCATCGGCACCGAGCTCTTCCACGCCGCCAACCCGCCGGAGAGTCCTCGGACGAAGGCGATCCTCGACGGCGTGCCGGTCAAGCGGCTGGGCGCGCCGGCGGACATTGCGCACGCCGCTGCCTTTCTGCTCGACGACCGCGCGGGTTTTGTCACCGGGCAGGTGCTGTATGTCTGTGGCGGGATGACCGTCGGACTTGCTTCCTGAAGGGCTTTAGACGAGCCAAAGCACTTCATGACACGGCGGCGACGGCCAGGTGTCGGGGCGTGGTCGAGTGTCGGCATGTTCATGCCGCCACCGACGCGCCAGCATCCAGCCCGCATGCGCGACCACCAGAACCGGGGCTTCAGACGGCTGTGAATCTCTCCAGCGGTTGGCCCTGACGAGCATCGCATCGAGCGTTTCGCCACCACCGGGTG
>JACCRJ010000254.1 GCA_013813615.1 Lautropia sp.
GAGAGGCCTTTCTCAAGACCTTCGCGCTCGGAAGGCATGCTGAGGCGAGCCTGCGCGCGGCAGTCATGGCCGCCGGCGCTGCGCCGGGGCTGGTTGCAGCGTCTGATTCGGGGGTTGACACCGGTGAGACAGGACTTGTCGATGCCGCGGGTGGGGATGCCCCCGACGGGAATGATGCTGCGACGGATACGGACGTTGCGCCGGTCCGCGCAGTCGACGTTGCGCCGGTCCACGCAGTCGACGTTGCACCCCGAGAGGGACGTGGTGCAGTGCTCGACGGGAGCGCGAAGCTTGCTGCCTACAGGGAGCCGACGGATGCGGGGATCGCAGAGGATTTGAGCGCGAGCCAGCCGGCGGCGTCCGAAGGCCACGATCGCTCCGGCCGCTCGTTGAGAGCCAGCAATATCTGACGCAGGTGCCATTCCGGCGGCGCACCCAGCGCGGCCGGGCAGGCGCGCCAGAGCGCGCGGATCACGTTGTCGGACACCCTGAAGTAGCGGGCCAGCGCCTCCACCACCCAGCGGTCCTGCCCCGAGTCGATGGCGCGCACCAGGAGCCGGAGATTCACCTCGTCGAGTCGATACGCGCCGGCCGCGGCCGTCCGTGCAGCCAGTCCCGACTCCTGCCCGGGCACCTGCGCGGCGACGTGTGCCGCGAACTCGGCGCGTCGGTTGGGCGCGGGTCCGCACACCAGCTTGTCCGCGAGGAACTGCGCGAGCAGCGGCAGCTTGTGCAGGACCGAGGCGCGGTGCGATGCGGTCCTGGGTTCCAGCCGCAGCCAGTTGTAGCAGCCGAGGTGGGCACCGATGCGCGTGCGGGTCAGCTTGGCCAGCGTGATCGGGTCCAGTGCGCCTTCGATGATCGACAGCACCCGTGATTCGATGCTGTCTTCTCGCAGGTCGATGGAGCGCAGCACCCGGCCATAGAACTCGATGTCGATCAGCTGCAGGCGCAGCGCCTGCCGCAGTTGCGCAATGAACTCGGGGAACCGCGAGCGCCGATCGAAGAGGCTCCGACCGCCGAGCGCCTGGTCGGTGCCGATACGGTCGATCATCAGGCGGTCTTCCCGCGCCAGATGCCGGCGCCAGTCGTCACGGCGCTCCTGCAGTATCGTCAGCATGTCGTCGGCCAGCACCGAGAACAGCGTATCGAGCGCAGGGTGATCGGCGCTGCCGGCCGCGCCGGTCGCCGGAGACGGCTCGATCACCCGCGCCAGCGCGGTGACCAGCTTGGCCAGGGCGCTGCGGTCGAGCAGTTCGCGGAAGTCGTAGACCGACTGCTCGGCATCGACGCCGATGAAGCGGATACCCATGCCCCAGTCGCGAACCAGGCGGCCGAAAATCGGATTGGTCATCAGCGACAGGCGGGTCGCCAGCGGCAGCAGGACGATGAGAAGCTGCCAGTCCGACGAGGGATTGCGCCAGATGAGCGCCCTCGGCGTCGACAGATAGGCATGTGCGCCTTGGGCAAGGTCCGGTCCAACGGTTGCGTCGTCAGTCAGGTCCTGGTCCAGCGGAAGGTCGTCGATACCAAGTGCGGTGAATGTCATGCGGTAATACGGACAGGCGCCGCGATACGGAAGCGGGTTCCGCGGCGGAGGTCAGGCGACGCGCCGCGCCGCCATCAGGAGGCCGCCGCCGAACGCCATCAGCAGCGCCGCCAGCATCGAGGCGGTGACGGAACCGTGCATGAAGGCCGGCGGCCATGCGGCGATACCGGTGCCCAGGATGACCTTGGCGGTAGTGGCGGTGCGCTGGGCGGGTGAAAGTTCCGACATACTCGACTCGACGAAGTTGACCTGGGCGGAGACGCTATCCAATACTACGCCGAACGTCGGTGAACCGCACAAGCCCCCACCGCCGGGCGGTGGATTGCCCGGGTCCGGCGCCTTCCGGCATGACGGGGCTGCGGCGGCGCAGGCCCGCGCGCGCCAGGTAGCGGACGCAGGCTCAGGTCACCAGCCTCAAGTCGACCAACGGCGCCTCCAGCGTGCCGGCTGCCACCTCCGGGGTGGCCGAGGAACTGATCCCGGTCTGCCAGTGCTGGCCGGGCAGGAGCGGCTGTGCATCCGTCAGCGTTCCGGTGGTGATGATGGAGCCTGGCCCGAGCTGCAAGGGTACCGGCATCGGCGGCTGCTGCCCCAGCATTTCCACCAGATGCGCAAAGGCCTGGATGGGACCGTCGAGTACCGCCGTGCCGTCGCCGTCGGCTATCACGTCGCCGTCGCAGGTCATGTTCAACCTGACCGCGGAGAGGAGCGCCGCCAGGCGCCGATGGTCCAGCACCTTGCGACGCGGACCGATCAGCAGCGCACCATGCAGGCCCTGCGCTGCAAACGACTCCGCTGCAGTGAAGCTCCAGTCCGGATAGGCGCTCTGGACGATTTCGAAGCCATGCGCCACCCACTCCACCGAATCGGCAACTTCCCCGAGCGAACTGCTTGCCGGCGCACGGCGCAGTCCCAGCACGATCTCCGGTTCCAGTCGCGGCAGGTTGAATGCGCTCAGGGGCTTGCCGATCGCCTTCATGTCGAGGTCCGCGATCTGCACGGACGGGCCGGCGTCGGATTGGTAGACGGTGCGGTCCCAGACCGGCGCCCAGATCGGGTGGGATACGTTATAGAGGGGCCAAAGGCTGCGATTGGTAAAACCGATCTTGAATCCGACAGGCTGATCACCGCGTGCCATGCGCAGAGCGTTCACCGCCGACTGGATCTGCTGGGCTTCGCCCAGGTCCTGCAGACGCTCTCGCTCGGCCGGCGCAGCGAACTGCGCCCGGTCCATGGCGTCCAATAGGGTTTGTGCTTTCAACATGCCCGGATGTTACCGGGCCGCAAAGGAAGATGCACGGGGCCCCGGCAGCGCC
>JACCRJ010000288.1 GCA_013813615.1 Lautropia sp.
GTGCTGGCCGTCAGTACCCGCGACCGGTCCCCGCTCGTACCGGACCTGCCCGGCATGAAGGAAGCCGGACTGCCGGATTACCACATCGAGTTCTGGTATGGCATGTTCGTGCCGGCGGGCACGCCGCCCGCCGTGGTCGCCAAGGTCTACGAAGCGACGGTGGCCGCGATGCAGCAGACCTCGGTCAAGGCGGCCCTGGCCCGCCAGGGCACCGAGGTCTCGCTGTCCGGCTCCCCGGAACAGTTCTCCACATTCCTGGCAGAGGACAGCAAGTTCTGGGTCAATCTAGTCAAGTCGGCGAAGGTCAAGGTCGACTGAGCCCGACGCTGAGTGCACGCCCCGCATCATCGTCCGAGGTCGCGGTGACGTTCTGGCTGCCGCTCGCTGTCAGCAGCAGTGCGAATTGCGTCACCTCCACGGACGTGACTTGCGATGGCGCGGGCAGGGCGGACAGGTCGACCAGCGGATTTATCAGCCTTTCAAGAACGAAGGCAGGAATCGTGCCGATCGGGAAGCCCGCCAAGCGCAGGTCGACGATTTCCATCACGAGACCTCCGTTGCTCGCGACCAATCGGCCGCGTAGCTTGCCCCGGGCGATGGCGGGAAGGGCGTAGCCGGCAGCTGAGAACTGCGACTCGACGGTCATCTCGTACGGAGGGTGAAGAGTGACGACGACGTTGTCCAACCCCGGGCGGGCGTCGAGAAAGGCAGCGATGTCGTGCGCGAGAACACGTACTTTTGCGTCGGCCGCACCTAGTTTGACCACGCGCCTCTGCACGCGGTCGACGACGACATCGGACATCGACACGTCGACGCGATCGAGGATCGGGGACTTCGGCCGCGCGACCCGCTCCCCGATGACACGCACCTGGCGCAGATCGGCCAGCTCGCCGGTGACGCGCGCGCCTTCGACCTCCACCTTATAAATCGCGGCCGGGCCGACGATACGCGGCAACTCCGCAGTGACGATCTGCTCGACGCGCGTGTCGACGGTCGTCGCGCAGCCGACGAGCCCCGTCACCCCACTCACCAGCATCGCACCGGGCAGTAGCGCAGACAGTAGCGATCGCCGTCGCCCGGCCCAGATCGACGCGGGCAACGCGTCACCTCTTATTGCCTCAGAAGGATAGTCAACCGGCTGCCCGTCCTTATTCATTTTTTCCTTCCGCCTAAGAGCCGTCTGCCGCATCCAGATCTTCGAGCCGAAACGCGTGGTACTCGTTCTCGCCGGGGAACATCAAGCCAACCCAGGTAAAGTCCTTGGTGGCGCAATGCTCGGCACCCAGCTTGCCCATGTATGGCCCCTTGCGGGGAATCCACTTCCGGCCGGGATGGGTGTACTGGACACTCATCAGCGCCGGGTCCGGCTTCTGCCCCCGCGGATAGATGGCGCGCAGCTTGTCGACGTTGTCCATGGAATGTCTCATGGTGATCATCCGCAACAACCTACTGTACCTTCACACTTGAAAGAATGCCACCGGCGGCGGCTCCCAGGGTTTGGAGTCCCGTTGAACCCGAGGGGAAATTGGATGTGTCACAGTCATGCGCAGTACGCAGGGGCGCCTCGCCGCCGCCCCAGGGGGCCTCGTCCGACGGCATGCGCCAGCGCCGCGCTGTAGGCTGGCGCCATGGCATCCGCGAATGACGGCGTCACACTGCGGATCGGCGGCCGCGACGTCGTCGTCACGCACCCGTCGAAGCTGCTCATACCCGACGCCAAGGTCGCCAAGCTCGACCTGGTGAATTACTATCTCGCCGTCGCCGAGGGCGCTCTGCGCGGCGCCGGCGGGCGACCGTGCGTGCTGGTCCGCTACCCGAACGGCATCGGCGACGAGTTCTTCTTCCAGAAGCGCGCGCCGGCCAAGCGGCCGGAGTGGCTCGAGGTGGCCTCGATCCAGTTCCCGTCGGGCCGCAGCGCGGAAGAAGTCGTGCCGCGCCATCCGGCCGATCTCGCGTGGATGGCCAATCTCGCCTGCCTCGAGCTGCATCCGCATCCGGTGCGAGCCGACGACCTGGATCACCCCGACGAGCTGCGCGTCGACCTCGACCCGGTGCCGGGCGTCGAGTGGCCGCAGATCCGGCAGGTTGCGCGGGTGGTTCGCGAGGCGCTGGCGGACCTGGGACTCACCGGCTGGCCGAAGACTTCAGGCTCGCGCGGCCTGCACGTGCTGGTCCGGATCGAGCGCCGGTGGAGCTTCGACCAGGTGCGGCGGGCCGCGCTCGCGCTGGCGCGGGAAGTCGAGCGTCGCGCGCCAGGACTCGCCACCAGCGCCTGGTGGAAAGAGGAGCGCCAGGGCGTCTTCGTCGACTACAACCAGAACGCGAAGGACCGCACCGTCGCCTCCGCCTACTCGGTGCGGCCGAAGCGGGACGCGCGCGTGTCGACGCCGGTGAGCTGGCAGGAGCTGGGCGACTGCGACCCCGCCGATTTCACGCTGTGGACGGTGCCGAAGCGGTGGCAGGCGATCGGCGACCCCCACGCGGCTATCGACGCCAGGGCCGACTCGCTGGAGCCGCTGCTCGAACTTTCGGCGCGCCACGAGGCCGAAGGCGATGGCGACGCACCCTGGCCGCCAAACTACCGCAAGGCACCGGGCGAGCCCAAGCGCGCCCCGCCGTCGAGGGCGCGCCGCGACGCGCCGCTGATCGAGATCGCGCGCGCCGACCGCGAGGACGACGCGATCGCCGCCGCCGAGGCGTGGAAGGCGAGCAACCCCAAGGCCGCCGCTCACCTGGAGCCGGCAGACGTCCTCGTCGATCGCATGCGCAGCAGTTCGTCGCTGCGGTACCGCGTGCGGATCAACCTGACGCGCGTGCCGCCAGCGCTGCGGCCGAAAGCCCCGAAGGCCCCGAAGACCCCGCAGCCGGGCTAGCCGGCACGGCAGTCAGGCCCCGAACACCTTCGCCAGTTCGTACGGCGTCGTCACCTCGAGCTGGTCGTAGCGGCAGTCCTGCGGCGGCTTGTCGGGACGCCAGCGCAGGAACACCGTCGCATGGCGGAAGCGGTCGTCCTGCAGGTGGTCGTACCGGACCTCGCAGACCCGCTCCGGCCGCAGCGGCTCCCAGTTCAGGTTCTTGCCTCCGCTCCAGCGGCTCTGGGCGCCGGGCATCCGCTGCGTCATGTCACCCACCCGGCCAACCGCTGAATCTCCCCAGCCACGCCACGGGTGCGACTCCATCGCGCCCTCCCGCACCGGGGCCAGTTCCTCCACCAGTTGCTGGCGCATCGCCATCGTGAAAGCCGACGTGACGCCGACGTGGTGCAGCACGCCGGCATCGTCGTAGAGGCCCAGCAGGAGCGAGCCGACGGCATCGGTGCGGTCCTTGTACCAGCGGAAGCCGGCGACGACGCAGTCGGCGCTGCGCATGTGCTTGATCTTCAGCATCGCGCGCTTGCCCGGCTGGTAGATCGCCGATTCGAGCTTCGCGACGACGCCGTCGAGACCGGCGCCCTCGAACTGCTCCAGCCAGCGCTCGGCCTCGGCACGGTCGCGGGTCATCGGCGTCAGGTGCAGCGACGGCTTCCCGCTGCCGAGCAGCCGTTCGAGCCGCGTGCGCCGCTCCGCCTGAGGCAGCCCCATCGTGGATCGGCCGCCGGCGCCGAGCAGGTCGAACGCGACGAAGCGCGCCGGCGTTTGCGTCGCGAGCTTCGCGATTCGCGACGCAGCGGGGTGGATGCGCTGCTGCAGCGCGTCGAAGTCGAGCCCGCGCGGCGACGCGACGACGATCTCGCCGTCGAGCACACAGCCCTTCGGCAGCGCGTCGTGCAGCGCCTTCTCGAGTTCGGGGAAGTAGCGGTTCAGCGGCTTCAGGTCGCGGCTCTGCAGCAGCGTCTGCTCGCCGGTGCAAAAGACGATCGCCCGGAATCCGTCCCACTTGGGCTCGAACAGGAAGCCGGGCTCGCTGGGCAGGGCACTGGCGATCTTTGCCAGCATCGGCTCGATCGGCGGCGCGGGGAGCGCGAGGGAAGCAATGTTCTGGGAATCGGAAGGTTGAACCATACGTCAATCCGGTGAACTCGGCTTGGCCCCGTTGCGCACGAATAGCGTTCGACTCACCAACTTGCGCAGCTCGGTCGCCCACAGAACGATACTAGCCATCAAGGCGCACAGCAGCCACTGATTCATACCCAGCATCAAGTCGTCGGTGTGCGGGTCGACGCCCATCGCCAGCGCGGGCGCCGAATCGGTGATCAGGTTGATCCACAGAATCTGCGTCGCGAGCAGCGGGAGCACCAC
>JACCRJ010000315.1 GCA_013813615.1 Lautropia sp.
CAGCAACGGGTGTGCCCCGCCGCATCCGTGCAGGCTTGAAGACCGCCGCAACCGGCGCGAGCGCGGGCGGCAAGGGCATGGAAAATGCCGGGCGGCGGGCTCTTCGTGCCTGAGCGAGTACCCGGCAACATTCCACCAGGAACCACACTTCGATGGACACCCATCCCCAGAAAGCCGAAGACATGCCATTGGGAGACGACCTTTCGGCAGTCGTGCGCACCATCGATCCGATCCTCGACCAGCTGTTCGATGGTGCGATCAAGGGAGCCCTCCATGCTGACGATCTGGTCGACATCGCCAACCGCATCCGCACGATTCTTCATGAGGCGGTTGCACGGGGTGGGGGCGGGAAGGGTGCCTGAGGGTCCTGCCGCTGCCGACGAAGAGGCGCCCCGGCGGATCCTGTTCGTCGGCAACAGCTTCGTGTCCCGCAACGATCTGCCCTCGATGGTCGAGGACCTGGCGAAGTCGGCGGGGCACCTGGCGGAATCCGAGTCGATCGTCGCGGGCGGGGCGAGCCTGCGCCGCCACCTCAACTCGGGCGCGATTGCGCGGGCGCTGGCGCACGGCCGCTGGGACCAGGTGGTCCTGCAGGAGCAGAGCACGCTGCCGATCAAGAATCCAACCCGTTATCACGAGAACGTGCGTGCCGTGCATGCTCTGGCGAGTGCCGCGGGCGCTCGTACCGTCCTCTACCTGACCTGGGCTCGCCGAGCGGCGCCGGACGCGCAGCAGCAACTGACCGCGGCTGTGCTGGCGATCGGGGCGGAAATCGGCGCCGCGGTGGCGCCAGCCGGGCAGGCCTGGCAGGTGGTCCTGAAGGACCATCCCGGGATCGACCTGTATTCAGCCGACGGCAGCCATCCGACGGCAGCCGGTTCGTGGCTCGCGGCCTGCGTGCTTTACCGGACTCTGTTCAGGGATCGAGAGCTTGCGGCCGCGGCGCCGGGTCCTGCCGGGATGGCGCCCGAGATTGCCGCGGTGCTCGCCGAAGTTGCGCGTCGCGTGGCAGGTTAACCCCGCCCGTCACTTATCGTTCGCCGCAGGCGTGCGTTGAAGGCACGCCGCTTGCCGAATGTGCGCCCTCCCGGACCAGGGAGCCGCAGACCCTTGCTCGTCTGAAGACTCCCGGCACGGTCCACCACCGCTTCAGTCACCGCCGCCCGGATCTTCATGCATCCGCTCTTGCAGCCGGTTCCGTCCGTCAGCCCGGAAGCGTTGCTCGCGGGAAAGCGCTGGCTGGTCTGGGACGCCGCCTGGGCCAGCATCACCGGCGCCTGGTCCGGCGGGGTGGTGCTCGTCGCCTTCGCGTTGGATCTCGGTGCCGAGCCGATGACCATCGGCCTGCTCGCCGCCATACCCTTCCTTGCGCAGGCTGCACAGCTGCCGTCGATCTTCCTGGTCGAGCGGATCCGTAACCGAAAGCTGATCGGCGTGACCGCGGTCACCGTCGCGCGCGTGCTGGTCCTCCTGCTCGCCTGGCTGCCCTTCATGAACGCCTCCGAGCTGCGGATTCCGCTGCTCGTGTCCGCCCATGTGCTGATCGCGGTGCTGGGATCGGCGATCGAAGAGCTGGCTGACGAGCGGCGTGAGGTCAATCGTTCAGCGTGGAGAACTCGCGGCTGCGCGCCGTTCAGCCTACCATCCCCTACGGACGGCGTCGTCGTCCGGAAAAGTTGATTCGATACTCAAGACATCGGGAGACGCGATATGTGCATACGTGGAATCGACCTCGGGATTGGACGCGGGCTGAGGGTTGCAGCAGCTTCATTGACGCTCGTGTTCGGTGCGGTCGGCCATGCGCAGCAGGCAGACATGACCTTCTTCGTGACCGGCACCGGGTCAGGGAAGGGCGCGGACTTCGGTGGGCTGGAGGGTGCGGACAAGCATTGCGCAACCCTCGCCGCGGCAGCCGGCGCCGGCAAGCGAACCTGGCGCGCCTACCTGAGCGCGAGCGCCTCCGGTGGCATGGCGGCTGTAAATGCCCGGGACCGCATCGGTAAAGGGCCATGGGTGAACGCGAAGGGCATGCCGATAGCGAAGGACGTGCAGGAACTGCATGGCACCAACAGCTTGAGCAAGCAGACCGCGTTGACGGAGAAGGGGGAAACCGTCAAGGGGAGTGGCGACCAACCCAACCAGCACGACATCCTCACCGGCTCGCAGGCCGATGGCACTGCCTTCGCGGGTGCGGACGACAGGACCTGCGGGAACTGGACCAAGAGCGGCGAAGGCTCCGCCATGCTGGGGCACCACGACCGCAGGGGGCTGAAGGACGACGAGCCGTCCAAGTCCTGGAACTCGTCGCACCCTTCGCGTGGCTGCAGCGACGAAGCCTTGCGCGGGACCGGCGGTGCCGGTCTGCTCTACTGCTTCGCTGCGAACTAACCAGCAGTCTCGCCGGCCGCGGCCGGAATTGAGCAGGCGGCAGCGGCCGTTGGTGGGCTGCCTGCCCGTGATAGACTGCCGCTTCGAAGCGCGCCCTCAGGCCGCCATCCACGCAGCATACAGTTGGTGCATGGGGTGGGGCCGCCCGGCTGGCGGCGCAAAGGTCCCCCACAACCGTTCCTCCTGATCATGCCTGGCATTCAACAGGCATGAATAGTCTTTGCCTCCGTCTGAACTCGCCGTCGCTGTCCGCGGGATAGAGTAGAGAAAGAATGGGAAATATGCCGGTTAAACACACGCCCCAGTTGGACGCCTTCGTCGGTGCCTTCCTGGAGCAGGCATGCGATCACGCGCTTCTTTTCTTCGATGCTCAGGAATGCATCGTATGGGCGAGCGCAGGAGCGGCGAACATCCTGGGAGTTCCTGCCGCTGAACTCGTCGGCCGGAATACCTGCGAGCTCTTCGTCCCAGAAGACGTCGAGCTTGGAATACCTGCGCATGAATTCACCATCGCGCGCAGCCGCGGACATTCCGAAGATGATCGCTGGATGCAGCGCGCCGACGGTTCGCGCTTCTGGGCCACCGGACTCGCCTACGCGCTGCGGGACAAGGCTGGAAATCTTTTCGGCTACAGCAAGCTGTTTCAGAACCGGACGGACTGGAGGGAGCAGCAATCCGCAATGAGGAATAAGCTGGCGGATCTGACGGAGCAGGCCGAGCGCAAGAACCGGATGATCTCCATCTTCGGCCATGAGCTCCGGGGCCCGCTCGCACCGCTGGTCAATGCGACGCATATCCTTCGAGAGGGGGGCTCCAGCGACTACGCGATACGGCTGATCGAGCGACAGGTGGATTTCATGCGCCGCCTCATCGATGACCTGATGGAGGCGACAAACGTTCACGTCGGCAAAGTGCAACTGCGCCTCGAGCACCTCGTGCTGCAAGACGTTCTGCACCACGCAGTCGACTCGGTTCGAAGCATCGTGGACCAGCAGGGACAGGAGCTGGATGTCCTGCTTCCGCCCGGCAGGGTGCACCTGGACGGTGATGCCATCCGGCTGCAGCAGATCTTCACGAACTTGCTCGCCAACGCGTCCAAATACAGCCCCAGGGGCGGCAGGATCTGGTTGAAGGCGACGACCGAAGGCAATGAGGCGGTGGTTCGGGTTGAAGACAACGGCATCGGGATTGCGCCTGCCATGCTCTCTCACATCTTCGAGTTCTTCGCGCAGGTGCATGCCCCGAGGTCGCCGGATGGCGGTGCAGGCATCGGTCTATCGCTAGTGAAGGATCTCATCAGTCTGCACGGCGGCTCGGTGCAGGCGAACAGCGACGGCGTCGGCAAAGGCAGCGTCTTCATCGTGCGTCTGCCTGCGCAAGCGCAGGCAACGGAGTAGCAATCAGCCGCCGCGGCTCACGTACTGTGCGCGGGATCGGTTAGCTATTTCGGTCGTGGCCTGGGCAGTGGGCTGATTTCCGCCTGAAGTTCACCATTGCGCAGCGCGGCGGTCATTCGAGCCACTGCGTGACCCACATTCCTTGCTTCCTGCTGCACGGCGTGGTCCTGGTCCAGCGTATCGTGGCTGGTGGCATAGGGCTCGTAGTAGCCGATGAAGCGGTCGAGGCGCGCGCGATCTCCGGCGTCGATCAGTCCCATCCAGTCGAGCCAGTCGGACAGCGCCCGCCTCGAGCCTTCGATGCCGGCGACGTCGCCATGGACAAGAACGCCGTAGATCCGGTTTGCCAGATGTTTAGGGTAGCTCCAGCCCTTCAGTTCGAGCGCCTTCGCTTCTTCCGGCTTCTTGCCGTGGGTGGACGTGGGATCCGGATTGCCGCCGTCGGCACACACGAGCCGGTCGATCATCAACTTCAGGGTGCTGGGCGCCTGGTACCAGTGAACCGGCGCAGTGATCACGACGGCATGGGCACTGACCCAGCGCTCGTAGATATCGTTCATCCAGTCCTGGACCTGGTTCAGCGAATGGTTGGGATAGCAGCTGCATGGCCAATGGCAAAGCGGCATCGCAGTGGAGACACAAGCCTTGCAGGGATGGATTCTGCGGCCGTATTCGGAAGTGAGAAGGCTCAGATCCAGGAAGTCGACGCTGATCGATGCCTCTTCCAGCGCGTCCTGGACCATGCGGGCCAGGCGAAAAGTCTTGGACACCTCGCCGGGACACGTGCCGTCGTTACGGGGCGAGCCGCAGATGACCAGCGCCCGCGTCGGTGTTTTCGGATCGGCCCAGACCACCTGCGCACGTTTGAGGCGTTCGCTTGCCTCGACCCATTCGACGGCGAGGTCGTAGTCCGGGTCGGCGTAACCAGGCCCGGCCTTGATCGTTATCGGCGCCTTGCGGCTGTTCGTGTAGCCATCCCAGGCGATGGCTTCGAGACGCGCGATCGACCCGTCTTCTGCGCGGAACGCCGGATCGACGTAGGCCTCTCGAAAGCGACGTCCGAATTCGATCCGATCGAGCTGCCCGGGCGCCTGGCCTTTTCTAACGGCCGTCATTTGCAATCGTACCGGGAATCGTGCCCACCAAGTGCCTCTCCGACCTAGTCTTGATTT
>JACCRJ010000326.1 GCA_013813615.1 Lautropia sp.
CTCCAAGGGTGGCGACGTCGTCGTCACGCCGTCGGTCAAGATGCGCCTCAGGCCGATCAAGGCTGCGCCTGTTGCTAAGCCGGAAGACGCCAAGGCCGCCAAGGGCGGCGGTGCGAAACCTGCCGCCAAACCTGCTGCCAAATCCGCCGCCAAGCCGGCCGGAAAAGCCAAGGGCTGAGAGAGGATCGTTCGACATGGAACTGAAAGTATTGAACGATCAAGGCCAGTCTGCCGGCACCGTAGCCGCAGTGGACACGGTCTTCGGTCGCGACTTCAACGAACCGCTGATCCACCAGGTCGTGGTGGCGTATCAGGCCAACGCACGCAGCGCCAATCGCGCGCAGAAGGATCGCAGCGAAGTCCGGCATTCGACCAAGAAGCCGTGGCGCCAGAAAGGCACCGGCCGCGCACGCGCCGGCATGACGTCGAGCCCGATGTGGCGCGGCGGCGGCCGGATCTTCCCCAACAAGCCTGACGAGAACTTCAGCCAGAAGGTCAACAAGAAGATGTACCGCGCCGGGATGTGCTCCATTCTCTCGCAGCTGGCCCGTGAAGACCGGCTGGCGGTGGTGGACGCGATCACGCTGGAGGCACCGAAGACCAAGCTGCTGGCAAGCCGCCTGCGCGCCCTGGGCATGGAGTCATCCACGCTGATCCTGACGGATTCGCAGGACGAGAACCTGTTGCTCGCCGCCCGCAACCTTCCCCACGTGCTGGTTCTGGAAGCGCGGCATGCGGATCCGCTGTCGCTCGTGCACTACGGAAAGGTGTTGATTACCCGGTCCGCGCTGTCGCAGGTCCAGGAGATGCTGGGATGAAACCACACCGCACTGCCTCCCCCAATCGTGTGATGCAGGTGCTGCTCGCTCCGGTCGTTTCGGAGAAGAGCACCATGATCGGCGAGAAGAACAACCAGTACGCGTTTCGCGTTCTGCAGGACGCCACCAAGGCTGAAGTGAAGGCTGCCATCGAGACCTTCTTCAAGGTCGAAGTGGACTCGGTCAACATGATCAACATCGCCGGCAAGAAGAAGCGCTTCGCCAAGGGCGTGGGTCGCAGGCGCAATCTGCGCAAGGCGTACGTGAGCCTGAAGAGCGGCCAAGAGATCAATTTCGCGGAGACCAAGTAAATGCCGGTCGTGAAACTGAAGCCGACCTCGCCGGGCCGCCGTGCGATGGTCAAGGTCGTCAACCCTTCGTTGCACAAGGGTCGGCCGATCTCTGCGCTCACCGAATCCAAGAAACGCGGCTCTGGACGAAACAACCTCGGCCACATCACCGTTCGTCATCGCGGCGGCGCCCACAAGCGTCAGTATCGCATCGTGGACTTCCGTCGCGACAAGGACGGAATCCCGGCGAAGGTGGAACGGCTGGAGTACGACCCGAACCGCAGCGCCAACCTCGCGCTGCTGTGCTACGCCGACGGCGAGCGCCGCTACATACTGGCACCGCGCGGTGTCGCAGCCGGTACGCAACTGATGTCGGGCTCGGAAGCGCCGATCCGCGCAGGCAACACGCTGCCCATCCGCAACATCCCGGTCGGCTCCACCATCCACTGCATCGAAATGCTGCCGGGCAAGGGCGGCCAGATCGCCCGGTCCGCCGGCGGCTCGGCTCAACTGCTGGCGCGGGAAGGCACTTATGCCCAGGTGCGGCTGCGCTCCGGGGAGATCCGCAAGGTGCACATCGAGTGCCGGGCCACCATGGGTGAAGTCGGCAACGAAGAGCACAATCTGCGGCAGATCGGCAAGGCCGGCGCCACCCGCTGGCGTGGTATCCGTCCAACCGTCCGTGGCGTCGCCATGAACCCGGTCGACCACCCGCACGGCGGCGGCGAGGGCAAGACCGGAGAGGGCCGGGTGCCGGTCAATCCCTGGGGCAAGCCCACCAAGGGCTATCGCACCAGGCGCAACAAGCGCACCAGCACGATGATCGTGCAGCGGCGCAAGAAGAAATAACGGGTATCCGACATGGCACGTTCAATCAAGAAAGGCCCCTTCGTTGATCACCACCTTCTCGAGAAGGTGGAGGCGGCATCGGCGGGCAAGGACAAGAGACCGATCAAGACCTGGTCGCGTCGTTCGACCGTATTGCCGGAATTCATCGGGCTCACGATTGCCGTGCACAACGGCAAGCAGCACGTGCCGGTTTTCATCAACGAGAACATGGTCGGGCACAAGCTGGGTGAGTTCTCGTTGACGCGCACCTTCAAGGGTCACGCGGCAGACAGGAAGTCCAAGCGCTGATCCTGCCCAGGCGGCGCTTTGCGTGGCTGCCCGCTGGTGATCGAAGCGATGAACGCAGGGAAGATCAAGGAAAGTAATCATGGAAACTCAAGCAGTCCTACGCGGTGTCCGGATCTCCGCCCAGAAAGGGCGCCTGGTCGCTGACCAGGTGCGCGGAAAGCCGGTCGAGGCTGCGCTGAACATCCTGACCTTTTCGCCGAAGAAGGCCGCGAAGATCGTCAAGAAGGTGCTCGAGTCGGCCATCGCCAACGCCGAGCACAACGACGGCGCCGATGTCGACGAGTTGAAGGTCAGCCGGATCCACGTCGACGAAGGTCAGTCGATGCGGCGGTTTTCCGCCCGTGCCAAGGGGCGGGGCGTCCGCATCGAGAAGCAAACCTGCCATATCTACCTGACGGTAGGCACTGGCAAAAAAGCGCAAGACTGAGGAAGGACCGAGAGATATGGGACAGAAAATACACCCCACCGGATTCCGGCTTTCCGTGAGCCGCAACTGGTCGTCCCGCTGGTATGCGGGAAACAAGGACTTCGCGGCGATGCTCAACGACGACATCAAGGTCCGCGAGTTCCTGAAGAAGCGACTCAAGAACGCGTCGGTCGGCCGGGTACTGATCGAGCGTCCGGCGAAGAACGCCCGGATCACGATCTTCTCCGCACGCCCCGGGGTGGTGATCGGCAAGAAGGGCGAGGACATCGAGAAGCTCAAGGTGGAGCTGCACAAGATGCTCAAGGTGCCGGTGCACGTGAACATCGAGGAGATCCGCAAACCCGAGACCGATGCGCAGCTGGTGGCGGATTCGATCACGCAGCAGTTGGAGAAGCGGATCATGTTCCGCCGCGCCATGAAACGCGCGATACAGAACGCGATGCGACTCGGCGCCCTCGGTATCAAGATCATGAGCGCCGGCCGCCTGAACGGTGCGGAGATTGCACGTACCGAGTGGTACCGCGAAGGCCGCGTGCCGCTGCACACGCTCAAGGCCGACATCGACTACGGCTTTTCGGAAGCGAAGA
>JACCRJ010000381.1 GCA_013813615.1 Lautropia sp.
GCCACGTACAAAGCGGACAGGGAGGCGAGGGCGAAGGACGGCACCATCAACCCGTAGCCGATCCAGGTCGGCAGCTCCATGATCATGCTGGTTTCGTTGTTCATCCGGGCGTCCATGGCACCAATCGCCGTCCGCCAGGCCAGCAACGCCATCATGACGGCGAGGACGCCGGCGCCGACGCCGTCGAGACGCTTGCGGGCGGCACGACCGGCGCGCAGGGTAAAGAAGTCCACGATGATGTGGGCGTTGCGCATCTGGCACATGGGAAAGCAGGCGGCGATCGCGACTGCGCAGCCCATCTGCACCAGTTCCCAGTCGCCCATGATCGGGCTGCCCATCAGATTGCGCATCACGATGCTGTACAGCGAGAGCAGCGTGAGGCCGGTGAAGACCGCGCCGCCCGCTAGGGCGAGCACCCGCGCGGCGATGTCGAGGGCGCGGCCGAAGGCCGAATCCGCCCCGATGCGTGGCTCAGCCAAGCCTTCTACTTGGTGTGCTTGTCGATCAGCGCCCGGGCGCCGTCGAGCAGTTCCTTGCCCTTGAAGCCCTTGCCGTCCATTTCCTTCACCCAGGCTTCGTCGACCTTGCCCGAGACCTGCTTGAACTGCTCGTAGTCGGCCTGTGTGAAGCGGTGGATCTGGTTGTTGCGGCTTTCCGCCGTGGCGCGACCCTTCGGGTCATTGCCCTGCTGCACCTTGCCGAGCCAACCCGAGGTTTCGAGACCGGTGTTGGCGTCGATCACCTTCTTGAGGTCGGGCGGCAGGGAGTCGTACTTCGCCTTGTTCATCGTCATGACGAAGGTCGTGGTGTACAGCGCCGGCAGCTTCGGGTCGAACTCCGAATGGTATTTGGCGAGCTCATTGACCTTCACCGATGGCACGACCTCCCATGGAATCACCGCGGCATCGATCACACCCTTGCTCAGCGCATCCGGAATTCCCGGCAGCGGCATGCCGACCGGGGTCGCGCCAAGCGACGCCAGCAGCTTGGTGATCTGCCGAGTGGGTCCGCGCACCTTCATGCCCTTCAGGTCGTTGATCGAGTTGATCGGCTTGTTCGCGGAATGGAACATGCCCGGACCGTGGACATTGACGGCCAGCAGGTGCACATCCTTGAACTCGTCCTTCGCGTAGGTCTGGACGTATTCCCAGTAGGCCTTGGACGTGGCCTCGGCATTGGTCATGATGAACGGCAGCTCGAAGACCTCGACCCGTGGGAAGCGTCCGGCGGTGGTGCCGGGCAGGGTCCAGGTCACGTCCGCAACGCCGTCCTTGACCTGGTCGTACAACTGGCCGGGCGTGCCGCCGAGTTGCATGGCCGGGTATCGCTCGAACTTGATGCGGCCGTTCGATTCCTTCTCGACCTTCTTCATCCAGCCTTCATGCATGTCCAGCCAGACGTTGGACTGCGGCGCCATGAAGGTCGAGAACTTGAGGACGACATCCTGGGCGCAAGCCACGCCTGCCGACGCCATCAATGCCACTGCGGTTGCTGCACCGAAAGCCCATCGCGTCATCGCCATCCGAGTCTCCATGAAGAACGATTCATCGGGATTCGAAAGATTACATCGGAACCCTGCCGGTTCCGACGGCAATTCCTGCTGAAATCCGGGATCCTGGCAAAGACTAGGGTTTACCTGGGCACAACGTCCAGGCATTGGCATCGCTGACTGTCGGCGGCGGTTCGCCCCCAGGCTCGTTCGCCCCGATCAGCTGCACGGATTGCAGGGGCGTTCGAGCGGGCCAGCGCTAAGTACCGCTCGCGGACGCACCGGAAGTTCCACGATAGAGGCAGGTGTCTCCGCTCGCTCCTCGCGATACCGACACCGACAGCAACTGCGGCAGGGAAGGTTGAAGCGTGTTCCAGATGAACCGGGAGAGATTCTCCAGCGTCGCCGGACCCAGACCTTCCACTTCATCCAGAAAGCGGTGATCCAGCAGGGCTCTCGCTATCTCCAACTTTTCCCTGAGCCCACCCAGGTCCAGGAGCATTCCCGTTACCGGGTCGGCCTCCCCGTACACCACGACCTCGGCGTGGTAGGTATGCCCGTGGATGCGGCGACTTGCATCGGTGCCGATCGCTCTGCTCAATGTGTGCGCAGCCTCGAAATAAAAACGCTGTCTGAGCTCGAACATCATCGGATCCCGATCATCTTGTGGATCTGGACACTCAATCGCCATTTAGGATGCGCCTGGCAGTAGCGGATCGCTGCGGCGGTGTTCTCCATCCGACGCGGACCGTCCATGGGCTGGAGAAAGAAATGTTGAAAGTCCATCGCATCGAGGCTTGCCGGATCGAGTCCGGCCTGGGGAAAAACCACCTTCAATTCAGTCCCGCTATGGACTGCCAAGGTAGCGTTGGCCTTCGGACTGACACACAACCAGTCGATCCCCTCTGGAGGCTCGATCGTCCCGTTGGTCTCGACCGCAATTTCAAAGGCAGCGGCATGTACCATGTCAATCAGCGCACCGTCCATCTGCAACAGGGGTTCTCCCCCGGTGAACACCACCAGGCGGCCAACCGTGCCAGCCGGCGTCCACGCTGCTTCGATAGCACCGGCCAGGGCAGCCGCGTCAACGAATTTTCCGCCGCCCTGACCATCGGTTCCGACGAAATCGGTGTCGCAGAACTGACAGATCGCAGAAGACCGATCCGATTCACGGCCGCTCCATAGATTGCAGCCCGTAAACCTGCAGAAGACCGCCGGCCTTCCAGCATTCCCCCCCTCGCCCTGAAGGGTGTAGAAAATCTCTTTGACCGAATACGTCATGCCGGGTCAGCCGAGTCGATGTATTGCCGGTAGCCATTGGCCCGGAGTTCGCAAGCCGGACAACTTCCGCATCCGTAACCCCAGTCGTGGACCGATTCGCGGTTGCCCAGGTAACAGGAGTGAGTCGCTTCCCGGACCAGATCGACCAGCCGGCTTCCGCCGATGGTTTCGGCGAGACGCCATGTCTGTGCCTTGTCAAGCCACATGAGGGGCGTCTCCACGATGATCCGCGCGTCCATGCCAAGGGTCAATGCAACTTGCAAGGCCTTGAGCGTGTTATCGCGACAGTCCGGGTAGCCTGAATAATCTGTCTCACACATTCCGCCTACCAGTGTCGTAAGCCCTCGCCGATACGCTACGGCCGCCGCGAAGGTGAAGAAGAGATGGTTCCTGCCTGGCACGAAGGTGTTCGGAAGCCCGGTGTTCGTAAACTCGATCTCCTTGGAATCGGTAAGCGCCGTATCGCTGACCTGGCCCAGCACCCTCAAATCGATCATATGGTCTGGTCCAAGCCGTTGCGCCCACTTTCCCGAATGGGTCCTGACCTGATCCAGAATCGGTTGTCGGCACTGGAGTTCAATGGCATGCCGCTGCCCGTAGTCGAAGCCTATGGTCTCGACGATAGAGTAACGATCCAGTGCCCACGCCAGGCAAGTCGTGGAGTCCTGACCGCCTGAGAACAAGACCAAGGCTCGCTGATCCATATTCGCCTTGAGGTTGATTTGAGGGAATCGGATGCCTTGAGGGAGTCGGCGTCATCTCGCCGCCAGGCACCCCTCCCCCGAATTTTACAGAACTGCGCAGGCTGGATGACGCCTTGAGGCCAGCGACCCCCTGATGTTGATCCTTGCGAACGCATGCGCCACCGTTGCGCGAGACGAGCCCTGACCGGCTGGCCCCGACGCAGCTCCCTGCGGGAGCGCGTCCTCAACGGAACCAGATCACCGTCATGATCAGGAAGAGCGGGATCAGCACCGCCGTCGACCAGGCCATGAAGCCGAAGAAGCTCGGCATCTTCACGCCGCGGTCTTCGGCGATCGCCTTCACCATCAGGTTCGGCGCATTGCCGATGTAGCTGTTGGCGCCCATGAACACGGCGCCGATCGAAATGGCGGCAAGGGTCGGCGCCAGCGTCGTCATCAGCTGCTCGGGGTCGCCGCCGGCGGTATTGAAGAAGACCAGATAGGTCGGCGCGTTATCGAGGAACGAACTCAGCAGGCCGGTGGCCCAGAAGTACATCGCCGGGTCCGGCTGGCCGTCCGGCCGGGTGACGGCCGAAACGACGGCGCCGAAAGGGCCGTCGACGCCCGCCCGCAGCATCGCGATGACCGGAATGATGGTGAGGAAGATGCCGGCGAAGAGCTTCGCCACCTCCGCCATCGGGCCCCAGGCGAACTGATTGTCCGCATGCACCTGCGCTGACGTGATCTTCAACGACACCAGGGCCACCACGATCAGGCCGGCATCGCGAACCAGTCCGGGCAAGCCGGCTTCGGTACCGTAGATGTCGAAGGCCGTGGTCGATTCCCAGATGCCGCTCATCAGCACCAGCCCGACGATCACCCCCAGCAGCACGAAGTTGCCCTTGCCCTGGATGCCGATGTCCCGGGAGTCGGGGGTGGGGTCCACCGGCAGCACGCCCTCCTTTCGATACAGCCAGCTGTCGAGCAGGTAGAAGATTCCCAGCAGCGCGACCACCATGAACAGCGTCTCCGGCAGGATGTTCCGGAGGGTCCAGAAGAAATCCACGCCCTTCAGGAAACCGAGAAACAGCGGCGGGTCGCCCAGCGGGGTCAGCGAGCCGCCGACGTTGGAGACGAGAAAGATGAAGAACACGACCACGTGCACCTGGTGACGACGGTTGTCGTTGGCGCGAATCAGCGGACGGATCAGCAGCATCGAGGCGCCGGTCGTTCCCATCAGGCTGGCGAGCACGGTGCCGATCGCCAGGATGACCGTGTTCAGCCCGGGCGCGCCGCGCAGGTTGCCGCTGATGTGGATGCCGCCGGCGACGGTGAACAGCGCAGTCAGCAGCAGGATGAAGGGTATGTACTCCGCCACCAGCGCGTGGGCCAGGTTCTCCACCGCGAGATCGACGCCGAACAGCGCGGCAAACGGCAGCAGGAAGGCGAGCGCCCAGGCGGCCGACAGCTTGCCGAAATGGTGATGCCAGAAGCCCGGCGCCAACAGAGGGATCAGCGCGATCGACATCAGGATGCCGACGAAGGGGATCGCCCACCAGACCGACAGCCGGGCGCCGTCGAACTCGGCGGCCATGGCGAGGCCGGGACAGCCCACGAGCAGCGCGCAGACGAGCAATCGGGGAAGCCGCCGGAACGACCGGTTGCTCCGGCTTTCCGGCGCGGGGCACGCCGGCGGGACGGTGCCCCTGGGGGCGCTCAGAGACACCTGCATCGATCAGTCACTGGTTCTTGTCGGCAAGCCGGGAAGTGTCGAGGTTGTAGCAGCGGGTGTCAAACCGTACGGGGGTTTGACGCCCGCCCGATCCGGGCGCCCCGGCCTGCGGCACAATATCCGGCGCGTCGAATTGTGACAGAATGATTTGAGGTACCCGCATCATCCGGCTGTCACCTTCATGCAATAAGGTCCGCGACTGCACCCGCACGGCGCGGGCGTCACAAACAGGAGATCTCATGAGACCGATTTATTGCAAGGCGGCGGGGCTGGCCCTGGCCGCGTCGTTGTGCGCCCCGGCGCAGGCCCAGACCGAAATCCAGTGGTGGCACGCCATGTCAGCCGCCCTCGGCGACTGGGTCAACGACCTGGCGAAGGGATTCAACGAGAGCCAGAGCGAATACAAGATCGTGCCGACCTTCAAGGGCAGCTACGACGAGTCGATGACGGCGGCCATCGCGGCTTTCCGGGCGGGCAACGCGCCGCATCTGCTGCAGGTCTTCGAGGTCGGTACCGCCACGATGATGGCATCGCGCAAGGCGATCGTGCCGGTCGCCCAGGTCATGAAGGAAGCCGGCCTGAAGTTCGACCCGAGCCGCTACGTGCCGGCGGTCGCCGGCTACTACACGGCCTCCGACGGCCAGATGCTGAGCTTCCCGTTCAACAGCTCGACGACTGTCTTTCACTACAACAAGGACGCATTCAAGGCAGCGGGACTCGACCCCGAGAAGCCGCCCAAGACCTGGCCGGAAGTCGTCTCGGCCGCCGCCAAGCTCAAGGCGTCCGGCCACAAGTGCCCGATGACCAGCAGCTGGATCAGCTGGACGCAGCTGGAGAGCTTCTCCACCTGGCACAACGTCGAGTTCTCCACGC
>JACCRJ010000386.1 GCA_013813615.1 Lautropia sp.
TTGGTGCCGACGCCATCGGTGCCGGACACCAGGATCGGTTCGCGATAGCCGGCAGGCACCGCGAACAGCCCCCCGAAGCCGCCGATGCCTGACAGCACGCCGGCCCGGCGGGTGCGCTTTGACATCGGCTTGATCCGCTCGACCAGTGCATCCCCGGCGTCGATGTCGACGCCGGCGTCGCGGTACGAAAGTCCAGCCGTTGAAGGATCCAAGCCGCGCGCGTCCGCCATTTTCTGCCTGCCGGTCAAACCGCCATTTTAGCCGCAGGCGAATCGTCATCCACCTTAGAATCGGACCATGCGCCGCCCGCCGCCCCACGCCACGTGAGCCAGCTGATCCTGGACTTCGGCCCGCCTCCGGCAGCCGGCTTCGACAACTTCGTCGCGGGACGCAACCGCGAGTGCCTCGCCACCCTGCGCGCACTGACGCAGCTGCTGCGGGATGGAGCCGCCCCGCCCCATCGCTTCATCTATGTCTGGGGCCCGGCGGGCACCGGCAAGAGCCATCTCGCGTCCGCGATGAGGTCGCAGCAGCTGGCGCGGCTGACGGTGGTCGACGACTGCCAGTGCCTGGACCCGGCCGGGCAGCAGCAGCTCTTTCACCGCTTCGACGCAATGGTCCAATCGCCGGACCAGGCCCTGGTGGCGTTCGGCGATTCGCCGCCGGCGCGACTGCCGCTGATGCCGGAACTCGCCAGCCGGCTCGCCTGGGGTATCGTCTTCGCGCTGGAGCCGCTGGCGGATGCCGACCTGGTCGACGCCATGGGACGCGCAACCCGGGAACGGGGCCTGACGCTGGGGCCGGATGTTGCCGCCTACCTGCTGACCCACACTCGCCGCGACATGGCGTCGCTCAAGGCGATCATCGACCGCCTGGACCGGCTTTCGCTCGAACAGCAGCGGCCGGTCAACCTGCCGATGCTGCGGACCCTGCTGAAGGAAGCGCCGGCCGCGCCAGCGTCATCCGCATCGCCCGATAGAATCACTTGATGAAGAGACTTGCCCTGTTTGACCTTGACCACACGCTCTTGCCGATAGACTCGGACTATGAATGGGGATGCTTCCTCGGCCGCATCGGCATTGTCGACGAGGACGACTTCCAGGCGCGCAACCACACCTATGCCGAGCAATACAAGGCCGGCACGCTCGATGTCCTCGAGTTCCTCGCCTTCTCGCTGGAGGTGATCGCCTACCGGCCGCTGGCGGAAATCGAAGGCTGGCACCGCCGCTACATGCAGGAAGTCATCGAGCCGGCCATCCTGCCGCAGGCGCGGGCGCTGGTGGACAGGCACCGCGACCGCGGCGACCTCTGCGCGCTGGTCACCGCCACGAACACCTTCGTCACCGCGCCGATCGCCCGCGCGTTCGGCTTCGAGCACCTGGTCGGCTCGGAGGCGGAGCAGGTCGACGGCGTCTACACCGGCCGGCCCAAGGGCACCCCGAGCTTCAGGGAAGGCAAGGTCGCCCGCACCGAGCAATGGCTGGCCTCCCTGCACAAGACCTGGCGCGACTTCGATGAGATCTGGTTCTACTCCGACTCGTCCAACGACATTCCGCTGCTGGAGCACGCCACCCATCCGGTGGCGACCAACCCGGATCCCGGCCTGCTGGCGCTGGCGCGCAAACGGCAGTGGCCGGTGATCGAGCTCTTCGCATGATCAGGAAAATCATCGACTGGCTGCGCGGCCCGCGCAGCGGCAGCGGCTCCGACACCGGACGCTACCCGGCAGTCGCGGCGGGCATGCCGGTGCCGCGGCGGCGCTCCTATCCGGCCGCCACGCTCAAGCTGACCAATACCGCCATGTCGAGCGCGGCGCTGAAGACCTGCGAAGGACTGCAGCGCGCCGGCTTCAAGGCCTACGTCGTGGGCGGCGGCGTCCGCGATCTGTTGCTGGGGCTGCGCCCCAAGGACTTCGACGTCGCCACCGACGCGCCACCGGAGACCGTGCAGCAGCAGTTCCGGCGGGCACGGCTGATCGGGCGGCGGTTTCGCATCGTCCACGTGATCTTCGGCCGGGAGACCATCGAGGTGTCGACCTTCCGCGCGATGCAGGTCAACGCCCAGACCGACGAGCACGGCCGCATGCTGAACGACAACGTCTTCGGCAGCGAAGCGGAAGACGCGATGCGGCGGGACTTCACCGTCAACGCCCTCTACTACGATCCGATCGCGGAAGAGGTCGTCGACTACCTCGGCGGAGTCGAGGACCTGCGCAGCCGCAAGCTGCGCATGATCGGCGATCCCGAAACCCGCTACCGGGAGGACCCGGTGCGGATGCTGCGCACGGTGCGCTTCGCGGCCAAGCTGGGTTTCGATGTCGATCCGCCTACGCTCGCGCCGATCAGGCAACTGGCGGAGCTGCTGGAGAACGTGCCCGCCGCGCGCCTCTTCGACGAAATCCTCAAGCTGCTGGAAAGCGGCCATGCGCTGGAATGCGTGCGGCGCCTGCGCGCCGAAGGCCTGCACCACGGGATCCTGCCGCTGCTCGATTCGATTTTCGAGCAGGACGAGAAGTTCGTGACGCTGGCGCTGGAGAAGACCGACGAGCGCGTGCGGGCAGGCAAGTCGATTTCGCCCAGCTTCCTGTTCGCGACGCTGCTGTGGCTGCAGGTCCGCACCCGCTGGAAAGCGCGGCTTCAGGCAGGCGAGCATGCGTTCCCGGCGCTGCACACCGCCATCGACTCGGTCCTCGATGAACAGGCGGAGAAGCTGGCAATCCAGCGGCGCTACCAGTCCGACATGCGCGAGATCTGGGTGATGCAGCCACGCCTCGAGAAACGCGGGCGCACGGCCTTCCACCTCATGGAGCACCTGCGGTTTCGCGCCGGCTACGACTTCCTGCTGCTTCGATGCGAAGCGGGGGAATTGCCGGCCGACGTGGGCGACTGGTGGACGACGTTCATCGACGCCGACACTCCGGAGCGCGAGGAGCTGATTCGTTCGCTGGCACCGCAGGCCGGCGCCGGCACGAAGCGCCGACGGCGCCGCTCCAGCGGCCGGAGCGCCGGCGACGGTGGTGGCGGTGAAGGTGGCGAG
>JACCRJ010000398.1 GCA_013813615.1 Lautropia sp.
CCCCCGCCCCGCGAGCGCTCCCCATCGAAGCCCACTTGCTAAACTCAAGCATGAAAACTGATTCGGTTGACCAGGTCTCCACCCTCCTCGCCAGCCGCCAGTACCTGGCGGACCGTCGCCTCGCCACTGCGCTGTTCCTGAGTCTGAAGCTGCGTCGCCCCCTGCTGCTCGAAGGCGAGGCCGGCGTGGGGAAGACGGAGATCGCCAAGGTGCTCGCGGCCGCGCTCGACACGCGACTGATACGACTCCAGTGCTACGAAGGACTCGACATCACCCAGGCGGCCTATGAGTGGAACGTCGCGCGGCAGATGTTGGAGATCCGGCTCGGCGAGGCAAGCGGCGAAGCCCGCAGCGGCGGCTTTGCCCAGTCGCTCTACCGGCGCGAACTGCTGATCGAGAGGCCCTTGTTGCAGGCGCTGACGCAACCGCGATCGCCGGTTCTGCTGATCGACGAGCTGGACCGGGCGGATGAACCCTTCGAAGCCTTCCTGCTGGAGATCCTGTCCGAGTATCAGATGACGATTCCTGAGTTCGGCCCGCTCACCGCCGAGCATCCCCCCATCGTCATCATCACCTCCAACCGCACACGCGAAATTCACGACGCGCTGAAGCGCCGCTGCCTGTACGCCTGGGTGGACTATCCGGACGCGGCGCGCGAACTCGCCATCGTCCGGCTGAAAGCGCCCGGCGCCAACGACCGGCTGGCGCTGCAGATCGTCGAGTTCGTGCAGCAGGCACGGCGGCTGGATCTCTTCAAGGCGCCGGGCGTCGCGGAAACGATCGACTGGACCAATGCGCTGATAGCGCTGGATGCGATCAGCCTGGATCCGGACACGGTCAACGACACCCTGGGGGTGCTGTTGAAGTACCAGGACGACATCGCCAGAATGCAGAGCGGCGACATCACGCGCATCCTGGAGGAACTGCGGGCCCGGGCGCTGATCGACTAGCCCGCCCGCCATGAACAGCAGCCACGCGGGTACCGGGCCGGCGGCCGTTCACCGGATCGCCGACAACGTGGTGCACTTCGCGCGGGTCCTGCGGGCTGCGGGACTGCCGGTGGGGCCCGACCGGGTGCTGCTGGCACTCGAGGCGCTGGAGGTGGTGGGGATGAGCCGGCGCCAGGATGTTCGCGCCGCCCTCGCCGCGGTGATGATCGACCGCCACGAGCAGGAGGTCATCTTCGACGCCGCCTTCGCAGCCTTCTGGCGCGACCCGAAGCTGATGGAGCGCCTGATGTACCTGGCGCTGCCGAAGGTGACCGGCCGAGGCAAGAAGGAGGAAGCGGCACAGGTCGCGCGGCGCCTGCAGGAAGCATTGAGCCCGCGCAAGCCGCCGCCGAAGCCCCCCGCGCCGGCGCAGCCGGCCGTCCAACAGAAGTTCGAGGCGGAACTCACCTGGTCGGACCGCGAACGCCTGCAACAGGCCGACTTTGCGACGATGAGTATCGACGAATTCGAGCAGGCAAAACAGCTGGCCCGGTCATTGACCCTGCCGCTTCGCCTCCTCACGACGCGGCGGCGCGCGCCGGCCCTGACCGGCCGGCCCGACCTGCGCCGTACGGTGCAGCGCGCGCTGCGGGCACCGGACAGCCTCGTTCCCGCGTATTCCGCGCTGACCCGCAGGCCGCCGCCGCTCGTGGTGCTGCTGGACATCTCCGGCTCAATGGAGCGCTACACGCGGCTGTTCCTGCACTTTGCGCACGGCCTGTCGCAGAACCGGCAGTCGGTCCACACGCTGGTGTTCGGCACCCGGCTGACCAACATCACCCACTGCTTGCGTCACCGTGACGCCGACCTGGCCCTCGCACGGGCAGATGCGATGGTGCAGGACTGGCGCGGCGGCACCCGCATCGCCTCCAACCTGCGCGAGTTCAACCGGCTTTGGGCACGACGCCTGCTCACCGGGAACGCCGCCTTGCTGCTGGTGACCGACGGCCTGGACCGCGACGAATCCGGCGACCTCGGGCACCAGGCTGGCCTGCTTTCGCGTTTCAGCCATCAGATGATCTGGCTCAATCCGCTGTTACGATTCGAAGGCTTTGCGCCGCGGGCGGCGGGGATCCGAGCCATCCTGCCGCATGTCGACCGTTTCCTGCCGATGCACAACCTGGCCAGCCTGGCCGACCTGGGCCGCGCACTGCGCGCCGCGCAGCAGACACTACGAGGAACGCTATGAACCTTCAAGGCGAACGCATCATACCGGCGTCGGTGCAAAGGACCTGGGAGGCGCTGAACGACCCGCAGACGCTGAAGGCCTGCATCGCCGGCTGCGAATCGATCGAGGTCACCGGAGATAACCAGTATCTCGCCGTGATGGCCGTGCGCATCGGTCCGGTCAACGCGAAGTTCAAGGGTCGGCTGCAGTTGACCGACATCATTCCGATGCAGTCCTACAAGATCAACTTCGACGGCCAGGGTGGCGTGGCCGGTTTCGGCAAGGGCTCGGCCAACGTGTCGCTCCTGCCCGAGGAACCCGCCGGCGAAGCAACGAAGCTGAGCTACACCGCGGACGCGCAGGTCGGTGGCAAGATAGCGCAGATCGGCTCGCGGCTTGTCGAATCGGTTGCCGCGAAGA
>JACCRJ010000401.1 GCA_013813615.1 Lautropia sp.
CGGCAATTCATTCGGCGAGCTGTCGCTGCCGGAGGCGGCCATGTCGCTCAAGCAGGGCGCCGGCCGGCTGATCCGCTCGGAGCTGGACCGCGGATTGCTGGTGATCTGCGACGAGCGCCTCCGCAGCCGCAGCTACGGCAGGCAACTGCTGGCCAGCATCCCGCCGTTCAGGCGGGTCGATTCGCTGCAGGACGCGCTCGCGTGCCTGCCGCAGTGATCAGTTGCTGGCAGTCCTGGGCGGCGGCTGGACGTCGGACCTCGCGGTCGCTGCCCGCCGGGCGACGGCGAGGAAGCGGCTCTGCGGAAAGGTCCGCTCCAGCACCCGCAGCGTGTCGTCCCGCAACTCGGTGAGTCCAAGCTTGCCGTAGGAGAGGACCATCAGGTTCAAAGCCTCCTCCATCGCCGGGGTCTGCTTGTACAGCGACACCACGTCCTGCGCGCGGTTGACGGCCGCCACATAGGCACCCCGGTTGTAGTAGTAGCGCGCGATGTGCACTTCGCCGGAGGCCATGGCATTGACCAGAAACTTCATGCGGGCGAGTGCATCCTCCGCATAGCGACTCTGCGGAAAGCGGGTGATGACCTGCTTGAAGGCCTCGTAGGCTTCGCGCGATGCCTGCTGGTCGCGCTCCGACAGGTCCTGTCCCGCCATCCGGGCGATCAGTCCTTCTCGGCTGTTGAAGTTGATCAGCCCCTTGAGAAAAAAGGCGTAGTCCAGACGCTCGTGCGTGGGGTGCAGGCGAATGAAGCGGTCAACCGCCACCAGCGCCTCCGCGCGTTCGCCTTCCTTGTAGCTGGCCCACGCCAGGTCCAGCTGCGCCTGCTGGGCGTAGCGGCCGAACGGGTAGCGCGACTCGAGTTTCTGCAAGGCCTTCACGGCTGCGCCCCAGTTGCCGGAATCCAGCTGCTCTTTGGCGTCCGCATATAATTGGTCGGCAGTCCAGTTGGCGGTCGGATCGTATGCGGAGCTTGCGCAACCGCCCAGCCCGACCGCCATGGCGAGGATCAGGAGCGCGGCCAGCAAGTGCGCAACGATGCGCGGCATCCTGCCAGGCAT
Organism: Lautropia sp.; assembly: GCA_013813615.1. Classification (GTDB taxonomy): domain Bacteria; phylum Pseudomonadota; class Gammaproteobacteria; order Burkholderiales; family Burkholderiaceae_E; genus Lautropia. The sequence continues at coordinate 1,058 of JACCRJ010000401.1, forward strand.
CGGCGCAGACCTTGTGCCCGCTTTCCGGTCCGCGGCGTTGGGGCGGAGGTGGCCCGCCGTCGCTAGAGATGGTGCTTGATTCATCAGAGTGGATCCCCCAGGATGCCCGATTATAGTCAAGCGTCCGCAGCGGCCTCCCCGACTGCTTCGGGGCGCGCCACGGAAATCGTCCCGGCGTTGGCGCCGGACGCGGTTGCCGACGACAACGTCGTCGTCCTGCGGCTGGTTGCCCGCGGCGCGGCAGGGCAGCGCCTGGACCAGTTTCTTGCGGCTCAGCTCGACGGGGTCTCGAGGACGCGGGTTCAGCGCTGGATCGTTCTGGGCGCCGTGAGAGTCGACCAGACGATGCGCCTGCCGAGCTACCGGCTCAACGGGCATGAGGAGATCGAGGTAGAGCCGCAGTCGCTGGAAAGCGAGCAGGCTTTCTGCCCGGACCCGGTTCCGCTCGACATCCTCTACCGCGACGACGACCTGGTCGTGATCAACAAACCGGCCGGACTGGTCACCCATCCTGCCCCGGGAAACTGGCGGAATACGCTGATGAACGGCCTGCTGTTCGCAAACCCGGCGAGCTCGCGGCTGCCCCGCGCCGGCATCGTCCATCGCCTCGATCGGGATACCAGCGGCGTGCTGGTCTGCGCGCAATCGGAGCGGGCTTTCACCTCGCTGTCCGCGCAGCTGTCCGGCCGGACGATGAGCCGGCAGTATCTGGCGATCGTGACCGGCGCGATCGACGAAAGCGGCACGGTCGCATCGCCGATAGGGCGGGACCCGCGCAACCGGCTGCGCATGGCGGTGCTCCAGGGGCCGCACGGAAAGCCGGCACAGACCGACTACCGGATGCTGGCAAGAAGCGCCGCCGAGCAGGCTGCCCGGCCGCATGCGGCGCTGGAGTGCCGCCTGCGCAGCGGTCGCACGCACCAGATCCGCGTTCACCTGGCGAGCATCGGCCATCCACTGGTGGGCGATCCGACCTATGGCGGCGAGTGCGTCGCGGGCTTCGATCGTCAGGCGCTGCATGCCTGGCGCCTTTCACTGCAGCACCCGGCGACCGGCAAGACGCTGTCCGTGGACTGCCCGATCCCGGAAGATCTGCTGCACCTCGCAGCGAGACTCGGTCTCAGGCTGGATCCGCTGGCACCTGCGCCCGGGGTGTCAGCCTGATGACCGGACCCCTGAGCGAGCCCCCCGGGCAGCTATCGCCGGCGACGATCGTCCCGGCCTGGGCCGCGCCAGGAAACGTCGGCGCCCTGTTCACGACGCGGCACGGCGGGGTCAGCGACGGCCGATGGGCCGGAGTTGACGGCGAGCGCGGGCTGAACCTCGGCGCCCATTGCGGCGACCAGCCGCACCGGGTGGAACAGAACCGCCGGCTCGTCGCCGGACAGATCGGCATGCCGATCTGCTGGCTCTCGCAGGTGCATGGCGCAAGGGTGGTCGAAGTGGACGAATCCTCCCGGGCCGAAGCAGTCGGGCAGGCAGCAGCCGTCGAGAGCGCCGATGCGCAGCTGACGACGGTGCCAGGCATCGCGCTCGGTGTGCTCGTCGCCGACTGCCTGCCGGTGCTGCTGGCGGACCGTCGCGGCAGCATCGTCGGCATCGCGCACGCCGGCTGGCGAGGGATGGCCGGCGGCGTACTGGAGAACACGATCGAGGCGATGCGGTTGCGCAGGCCCGACGCCGACATCATCGCCTGGCTCGGACCGTGCATCGGCCCCGACGCTTTCGAGGTGGGGGAGGACGTGCTCGATGCCTTCGTGCGGCAGGATCCCGCTGCCGCGGCCCGGTTCAGGCTCTGCCAGCGAGCCGGCAAATGGTGGGCGGACCTGGCAGGCCTTGCGGGGCTGCGGCTCGCACGCGCCGGCGTTTCAGCGGTTGCCGCGCTCGGCGCCTGCACGGTCACCGACCGCGACCGCTTCTGGAGCTACCGGCGCGACGGCGTCTGCGGCCGCATGGCGGGACTCATCTGGCTGCAGCACTGATGCGTCGCTGCCAGCCTCGGACATGGCTTCGCGCCTGCGCCGATTGCGGCGCCGCTGGGGCGTCCCCATCAGGTAAAGCAACACGGCAAGCGGCGCAATTCCGTAGAAGAGGAAGGTAGCGAGCCCGGCCGCCACGGACTCCTCCGTGAATGCCATCAGCACCACGACGTAGATCCACCCGATGGCAACGATATACACCGGCAGATTGTCCGCTATTCGCGCGATTGCTGCCGAGGGCCCTCCTAGACCGGCGCGGCGATCGGGGTTTGTTTGACGCTCCTCCGTACACAGCGCAGAATGGCTTGGAGGTCGGGTACTTCGGCGCCGGTGCAATGGCTCGGCGCTGCTCCGCGCCTGGATGACGCCGCAAGCGAAGAGCGGCGGCAAAATCACACGTGGCACGGCGGCAGGCTCGGCAGTACCGTCGCGGCAGGAGACTCAATTTGAAGCCAGCAAGATCCACCGGCGGCGGGACCGTGACAGCTGCAAAGTCGCGCGCCCCGACGCGCCGGACCCGGGAGGCCCCGCGTCCCCGGCCGGCAACGCGACCGGAAGTCGTCACCGCGCATCGCACCGATAGCAGCGCTGCCGCCTCGGTCAGCGGCCCTGCCGATCAGCGCGCGAGCCAAGCCGCAGTTGCGCCGTGGAAGCTGGATCAGCACGCGCTGTATCGGCTGCAGAACGACTACGTCAACCACGCGACCGAACTCCTCGGGCAGTTTGCCGCCGGCAAGGCACCGGAATTGAAGGACCGCCGGTTCAGCGGCAAAGCCTGGTACGCCCAGCCGCAGTTCGCGTGGCAGGCGGCCTGGTACCTTCTCAATGCGGAGTACCTGCGGAAGACGGCGCACCTGATCGAGGGCGACCCGAAGACGCGGGACCGGATCCGCTTTTTGACCCAGCAGTGGATCGAAGCCTGCTCGCCCGCCAACTTCCTCGCCAGCAATCCGGACGCCCAGGCCAGGCTGATCGAAACCGGCGGCGAGAGCCTGCGCGCCGGCATCGGCAACCTGCTCGGCGACATCCGCGAGGGCCGTATCTCCCAGACCGACCTGAAGGCCTTCGAAGTCGGCCGCAACGTCGGCACGTCCCCCGGCAGCGTGGTCTTCGAAAACGAGCTGGTGCAGCTGGTCCAGTACGAGCCTACCACCACGACCGTCGGCTCCCGGCCGCTGCTGATGGTGCCGCCCTCCATCAACAAGTTCTACATCCTCGACCTGCAGCCGGAGAACTCCCTCATCGCGCACGCGGTGGCTGAAGGCAACACGGTGTTCGTCGTATCCTGGCGCAACGTCAAGCAGCCACAGGCCAGGCTCACCTGGGACGACTATCTGCAGCTGGGCGTGGTCGACACCCTCGAGGTCGTCCGCAAGATCACCGGGCAGAAGACGGTCAACGCACTCGGGTTCTGCGTCGGCGGCACCATCCTTTGCACCGCGCTCGCGGCCCTGGCAGCCAAGGGAAAGCGGCCGGTCGAATCGCTGACTCTGCTGACGACGCTACTTGACTTCGCGGACCCCGGCACGCTCGGCGTCTTCATCGACGAAATGCACGTCGCGATGCGCGAGCGGACCATCGGCAACGGCGGCATCATGGCCGGTGGCGAACTGGCCACGACTTTCTCCACGCTGCGCCCCAACGATCTGGTCTGGAACTACGTGGTGAACAACTACCTGAAGGGAGAGTCGCCGCCGCCGTTCGACCTGCTCTACTGGAACGCCGACAGCACCAACCTGCCGGGGCCGATGTTCTGCTGGTACTTGCGGCATATGTACCTGCAGAACGACCTGCGGGCGGCGGGAAGGCTGACCTGCCTCGGCGAGCGGATCGACCTCGGCAGCATCGGCGTCCCGTCCTACGTCCTCTGCACAAGCGAGGACCACATCGTTCCCTGGCAGGCAGGCTTCGCGTCGGCGCAGAACCTGTCGGGCGATCGCCGCTTCGTCGTCGGCGCCAGCGGCCACATCGCCGGCGTCATCAACCCGCCGGCCAAGAACAAGCGCAGCTATCGCACCGGCCCCGATGTCGCCCGCCTGGCAGCGGATGAATGGCTGGCCCGCACGCAGGAACATGCCGGCAGCTGGTGGAGCGACTGGTCCCGATGGCTCGCCGCACACCGGGGCGCCAAGGTGCGCGCGCCGGCGACGCCCGGCAGCAGTGTCTACCGGGTGATCGAGCCGGCCCCGGGGCGGTACGTGAAAGAGAAGGCAATCTGAGAAAGAGTGAACTGAGTCGTGCAATCGCATCGCGGGTCAGCAGCAAGGGCATGCAGCGGAGGACGGGTCGCAGCAGCGGTGGCGTGCGCGCCGATCTAGGTACTATCCAGACCTGACAGCGGGTGCAGCGCAGCGTAAGCTGCCACTCTGTCACCGCCGGTATGCGACCTGCGGTCAGCAACGGGCAGAAGCCCGCGGCGCTTGTTTCGAGACATCGTCAGACAAAGGGGGATGAGATGGTACAGCGGATCGCATACGTAACCGGCGGCATGGGCGGCATCGGCACATCGATCTGCCAGCGGCTCGCGAAGGAAGGGCACCTCGTGATCGCCGGCTGCGGTCCCAGCCGGGACTTCAACAAATGGTTGAACGAGCAGAAGGAATCCGGGTACACCTTCTACGCCTCGGTCGGCAACGTCGCCGACTGGGAATCCACCCGCGAGGCGTTCGACAAGGTCCGTGCCGACCACGGCAATCCGGACATCGTCGTGAACAACGCCGGCATCACCCGTGACGGCCTGTTCCGCAAGATGTCGCTGGACGACTGGCGGGCGGTCATCGACACCAACCTCAACTCGATGTTCAACGTCACCAAGCAGGTGATCGACGGCATGCTGGAGAAGGGCTGGGGCCGGATCGTCAACATCTCCTCGGTCAACGGCCAGAAGGGCCAGTTCGGCCAGACCAACTATTCCACTGCGAAGGCCGGCCTGCATGGTTTCACCATGGCGCTGGCCCAGGAAGTAGCGAGCAAGGGCGTGACGGTGAACACCATTTCGCCCGGCTACATCGCCACCGAAATGGTCCGGGCCATCCGGCAGGACGTCCTCGACAAGATCATCGCCACCATCCCGGTGCGCCGCCTCGGCACGCCCGAGGAGATCGGTGCCATGGTGGCCTGGATTGCGGGAGAGGAGTCGGGCTTCGCCACCGGTGCGGACTTTTCGCTCAACGGCGGCCTGCACATGGGATGAGCGCCTGAGCTGTTTCGGCAGGCTCCGACGGCATCCCCAACCAAGATACCCCATACATGGCAACTACGATCCGCTTGATCAAGAAGTACCCCAACCGGCGGCTGTACGACACGCACACCAGCGCCTACATCACGCTTGCAGACGTCAAGCAGCTGGTGCTGGACACCGAGAACTTCAAGGTGATCGATGCCAAGAGCAACGGGGATCTGACCCGCAGCATCCTGTTGCAGATCATCCTGGACGAGGAGGCGGGCGGCGCCCCGCTGTTCTCCTCCCAGATGCTCGCGCACATGATCAGGTTCTACGGCCATGCGATGCAGGGGATGATGGGCGCCTACATGGAGAAGACGCTGCAGACATTCGTGGAAGTGCAGAACCGCATGCAGGAGCAGTCGAAGTCGCTCTACGACGGCCGCGGCGTGCCGAATGCCGAGCTCTGGACGCAGTTCATGCAGGGACAGGCGCCGATGATGCAGAACATGATGAGCAACTACATCGAGCAGAGCAAAAACCTGTTCTTCCAGATGCAGGAGCAGATGCAGCAGCAGGCGCGCAACGTCTTCCAGAATTTCCCGGCCGGGTTCCCGGCGCCCGGATTCACGCCTCCAGGCCCTAATGACAAGAACAAGCCTTGAAGCCGCAGCGAGGCGATGTCAGCAGTTCAGCGTAAGCAATTGAGATCCGGATCGGCACCCACCATCGGACTGGTCTCGCTTGGCTGCCCGAAGGCGCTCGTCGACTCCGAGCGGATCGTGACGCAACTGCGTGCCGAAGGCTATGAAATAGCCGCCCGGTACGAGGTCGCGGACCTGGTGGTGGTGAACACCTGCGGCTTTATCGACGATGCCGTCGCGGAGTCGTTGGATGCAATCGGCGAGGCCCTCAACGAGAACGGCAAGGTGATCGTGACCGGATGCCTCGGCAGCAAGCGGTCGGACGACGGCACGAACCTGGTGCGCAGCATCCATCCCAAGGTGCTGGCGGTGACCGGCCCGCATGCGCTCGAAGAGGTCATGAGCCAGGTGCACAGCCACTTGCCCAAGCCTCACGATCCGTTCACCGACCTGGTGCCGCCAGCGGGCATCAAGCTCACGCCGAGGCACTACGCCTACCTCAAGATATCCGAAGGCTGCAACCACCGCTGCAGCTTCTGCATCATTCCCTCCATGCGCGGCGACCTGGATAGCCGGCCGATCGGCGAGGTCATCCGGGAGGCCGAGAATCTGCTCAAGGCGGGCGTGAAGGAGCTGCTGGTGATCTCGCAGGACACCAGCGCCTATGGCGTCGATCTCAGGTACCGGATCGACTTCGTGGCCGGGCGCCCGGTCAGGACGCGGATGAAGGAACTCTGCACCGAACTCGGCGCGCTCGCCCGCAGCTACGGCGCCTGGGTGCGCCTGCACTACGTCTATCCCTATCCGTCGGTGGACGAGATCCTGCCGCTGATGGCGGATGGCTCGATCCTGCCCTATCTGGACGTGCCGTTCCAGCATGCGCATCCGGCGGTGCTGAAGGCTATGAAGCGGCCGGCCTCCGGCGAGCGGAACATCGAGCGTATCGCCGGGTGGCGGGCAGTCTGCCCCGAGCTCACCATCCGCAGCACCTTCATCGCCGGCTTCCCCGGAGAAACGGAGGAGCACTTCCAGTACCTGCTGGATTTCCTGCAGGAGGCGCAGCTCGACCGGGTCGGCTGTTTCGCCTACTCGCCAGTCGACGGTGCAAGCGCTAACCTGCTCTGCGATCCGGTACCGGAGCCGGAGCGCGAGGAGCGGCGGGAACGCCTGATGGCGCTGCAGGCCGGCATCAGTGCAGAGCGGCTGCAGCGCCAGGTCGGCCGCAGCATGCAGGTGCTCGTGGACAACGAAGCGCGTACGCCGGAAGGGCGAAAGTGCTTCCTGGCGCGCTCGGCCGCCGATGCGCCCGAGATCGACGGACTGGTGGTGGTCAAGGCCGCGCGCGGCATCCGGGTCGGCGAGTTTGCGCAGGTGCGGATTACCGCGGCGGATGACCACGACCTGCATGCGGTCCTGGGTGCCGGCAAGGATGCGGCTGGCCTCGGCGTCGACGCCGAGGCCGGCGCACTTGCCTCAGCCAGGCCGGAGCAGGTTGAGTAGGGCGTCCAGGCCGCAGTAGTCGATG
>JACCRJ010000563.1 GCA_013813615.1 Lautropia sp.
GCTACCCGGCAGGCCAGTGAGGACCAGCTGCTCGATGCAGCCCGGATGCGGCTGGCCATGCTGGCCGATGAGGGCGTGACGACGGTGGAGATCAAGTCCGGCTACGGTCTCGACACCGAGAACGAGCTGAAGATGCTGCGGGTCGCCAGGCGCCTCGGGGAGGATCGCGCGCAGGCGATGCGCGTGGTCACCACGCTTCTGGCCGCGCATGCGCTGCCGCCGGAGTTCGCGGGCCGGGCGGATGCCTACATCGATGAAGTCTGCGAGGTGATGATTCCGGCGGCCGCTGCTGCCGGCCTTGCTGATGCAGTGGATGCCTTCTGCGAAGGCATCGGTTTTTCGCCAACGCAGTGCGCACGGGTGCTGCAGGCTGCGCGACGGCATGGACTGCCGGTCAAGCTGCACGCCGACCAGCTTTCGAACCTGGGTGGTGCGGCGTTGATTGCGCAGCTTCAGGGGCTTTCCGCCGAGCACCTCGAGTACACCGACGAGGCGGGCGCCGCGGCCCTTGGCGCCGCGGGCACCGTGGCGGTGCTGCTGCCGGGCGCCTTCTACTTCCTGCGCGAGACCCGGCTGCCGCCGGTGGCCGCCCTGCGCAGGCACGGGGTGCGGATCGCGCTGGCCACCGATTGCAACCCCGGCTCGTCGCCGCTGCTCTCGCCGCTCCTGACCATGAACCTGGCTTGCACGCTGTTCCGCCTCACGCCGGCGGAGGCGCTGGCGGGCTTTACCGTCAATGCCGCGGCTGCCCTGGGTCTGGGCGCCGAGGTCGGCAGGATTGCGACCGGCCTGCGGGCGGAGCTGGCACTGTGGAACGTCGAGCGGCCGGCAGAGCTTGCGTACATGCTCGGTGCCGACCCGCTGGCAACGGTGATTCGTCCGGAGGCAGGCGCCGCCTGATGACGGGTAACAAGTTCGGCGGACAAGGGCAAATTGTCCGCCTACGGCAGCCCCCGGGGCTACTTCGCCGGGGCATAATCGTCTGCAACAGTGAGTGACCCGAATGAGCTATCGCTCGATGGAACAAAGGCTGCCGAAGAAGGCCATGGCGCTGGTCCTGGCAGGCGGCCGGGGCAGCCGCCTCAGGCAGTTGACGGACGTTCGCTGCAAGCCGGCGGTCTACTTCGGCGGCAAGTTCCGGATCGTCGACTTCGTGCTGTCCAACTGCATGAACAGCGGCATGCGCCGCATCGGCGTGCTGACGCAGTACAAGTCCCACAGCCTGCTGCGGCATCTGCAGCGGGGCTGGAACTTTCTCAAGTCGGAGATGAACGAGTTCATCGACCTGATACCGGCCCAGCAGCGCATCGACGATCACTCCTGGTACCGCGGCACGGCGGACGCTGTGTTTCAGAGCCTCGACATCGTGCGCGCCAACGGTCCGGACTATGTGGTCGTCCTTGCCGGGGATCACATCTACAAGATGGACTACGCCCGCATGCTGGCGGATCACGTCGAGCAGGGCGCCCCCTGCACGGTGGCCTGCGTCGAAGTGTCGCGAAAAGAGGCGTCGGACTTCGGCGTCATCGCCATCGACGAGAACCGGCGGGTTACCGACTTCGTCGAGAAGCCGGCGGATCCACCGCACATGCCCGGCAAGCCGGATCGTTCGCTGGCGTCGATGGGCATCTACATCTTCTCCGCGGAATACCTCTACGAAGTCCTGCAGCAGGACATGATGGAGCCGGACTCGAGCCACGACTTCGGCAAGGACGTGCTGCCGCGGGCGGTGCGCGCGGGCCATGTCCTCGCCCACCCGTTCGAGCTGAGCTGCGTCTTCAACAGCCCCGGCAAGACGCACTACTGGCGCGACGTCGGCACGGTAGACGCCTACTGGGAGGCCAATATCGACCTGACGGCGACGTCTCCGGAGCTGAACCTCTATGACCGCGAGTGGCCGGTCTGGACCTTCCAGGAGCAGTTGCCGCCTGCCAAGTTCGTGCACATCCTCGGGGCGCGGCGCGGCATGGCGCTCGAATCGACGGTGTCCGGGGGGTGCTTCATTTCCGGCGGCCTGAGTCGCTCGCGGCTGTTCTCCAGCTGCCGGGTCCACTCCTATTCCCAGGTTGAATGGTCGGTACTGCTGCCGGGGGTGGAAGTGGGCCGCCATGCCCGCCTCACCCGCACCATCGTCGACCACGGCTGCCGGATCCCGGACGGTCTGGTGGTGGGCGAGGATGCGCAACTCGACGCCCAGCGATTCCATCGCAGTGTCAACGGCGTCACTCTGATCACCCGGTCGATGCTGGAGAGGCTGTGAAAGCGAGGGTGACGACAGCCAGATGAGGGTGCTCCATGCGGCGGCGGAGATCTTTCCGCTCCTGAAGACCGGCGGCCTCGCGGATGTCATCGGTGCGCTGCCTGCCGTGCTGAGGTCGCAAGGCGCCGACGTCAGGCTGCTGCTGCCGGGCTTTCCGGCGATCCGCGAGGGCCTGGTGGAACTCGAGACGATTACCGGGGTCGGGCCCGCCTTCGGCGCGGCGCAACTCTTCATCCGGCGCGGGCGGGTGCCCGGCAGCGACCTGACGGCTTACCTGCTGGAAGCGCCGTGGCTCTTCGATCGGCCGGGCAACCCCTACCTCGACCGGGACGGTTCGGAGTGGCGCGACAACTACCGTCGTTTTGCCGCCTTCGGCTGGGTGGCGGCGCATCTTGCCTACGGCGAGTTCGATCCGGGCTGGCGCGCGGACATTCTGCACTGCCATGACTGGCATTGCGGGCTCGCGCCGGCGTACCTGCACGCGCATCCGGCCTCCCGGGTGCGCAGCGTCTTCACTATCCACAACCTCGCCTATCAGGGTTACTTCCCGCTGGAGGAATTCCGCGAGCTCGCCCTGGCGCCGTCGCTGCTGAGCCCGGAGGGGCTGGAATTCCACGGGCAGGGCAACTTCATGAAATCCGGGCTGGTCTTTGCGGACCGGCTGACGACGGTGAGCCCCCGCTACGCCCAGGAGATCTGCACGCCCGAATTCGGCTCGGGGTTGGACGGCGTCTTGAGCATGCGCCGCAGCCGTCTGAGCGGAATCCTCAATGGGGTCGACTACCAGGTGTGGGATCCGGAAAACGACCCCTGGCTGCCGGCCAGCTTTTCGGCGTTCGCGCTGGAGGGAAAGGCGGTCTGCAAGGCGGCGATGCAGGCTTCGGCGGGGCTGGATCAGAATCCGCGGGCGCCGCTATTCGCTGTAGTGAGCCGGCTGGCCGACCAGAAAGGTGCGGACCTGCTGCTTGCGGCCCTGCCCGCGCTGGTGCGGCAAGGGGCACAACTGATACTGCTTGGCACCGGCGAACGCTTCCTGGAGGAGGGGTTTGCGGCTGCCGCCGCGGCCCATCCCCGCACGGTCTGGGCCCGGTTCAACTATGACGAGGCAATGGCGCACCGGATGGTCGCTGCCGCCGACGTCATCCTGGTGCCGTCGCGGTTCGAGCCCTGCGGCCTGACCCAGATGTATGGCCTGCGCTACGGAACACTGCCGCTGGTACGCCGGGTTGGAGGACTCGCGGACACCGTGGTCGATGCAGACGCGATGGTTTTCCCGAGCGGATCCGGCGGCGAGACCGAGGGCACCACCGCGACCGGTTTCGTCTTCGAGCGCGCGACGCCGATAGCGTTGGAGGCGGCTATCGCGCGGGCTATCGGCGTCTATGCCGACGTAGACCGCTGGCGGCAGATGATGCGGAACGCGATGTCGCGAGATTACTCATGGGCGGCTTCCGCCGTCCAGTATCGTGACCTCTACGAGAGCCTGCTCGTCAGCCCGGCCCGGCAGGCTACCGCGACTTCCGTCTGACGGTCCGCCCCGTGATGGTCCGCAGCCCGCGCACGAGCAGGGCGTAGATCAGGAAGACCCGTTCGAGTCCCTGGTGCTTTGTCGATCTGGTTTGCATGATCCGCTTCGTTACCTGCTTAAAAAAATAGCGGTGAGCTTCCGCCGGCCCGCCTGTAAGCAATCTGGGGCCTGAACCATCATTCGGCAAATTTATATTTGATATGAGTATTATTTTTATATCTTATACATCTGCCCCAGGAGCCGCATGAACTTCCTGACGCTCGACCTGAACTTGTTGCGGGTTTTCGATGAGGTCATGGCGGAACGAAACCTTACCCGCGCCGCCCGCAACCTCGCCATCACGCAGCCGGCAGCCAGCAATGCATTGCGCCGGTTGCGCGACGCGCTCGGGGACGAACTGGTGACCCGCGCCGGCTATGGCGTGGTTCCGACGCCATTCGCCCTGTCCATCTGGCCTGCAGTCCGGGAGGCTCTGGCGAGCCTGCGGGCCGCGATCGCCCCGGTCGACTTCGATGCGGCCACCACCCGCAGCACCTTCGTGCTGGCGATGGCCGATGCAACCGCGGCGCTCCTCATCCCGGGGCTGCTGCAGATCCTGGAATCGGAGGCACCGAGGGCTTCAATGAGAGTGCGACCACTCACCACCCGGGATCCGCGGCAGTTGTTGGAGGGGGAGGAGGTGCAGATGGCGGTGGGCTACTTCCCGGCGGTGATTTCGGCGATCACCCTGGGAGAGATGCAGGAAGACACGCCGGACACGTTCGGGCATGCGCTGGTGTACAGCGGCCAGTACGTCTGTGCGATGCGAAGGGATCATCCGCTGGCCGCGGGACCGATCTCCCTCGACGCCTACTGCGGCGCGCGTCACCTTCTGGTCAGCTTCTCAGGCAGGCCGTTCGGTTTCGTCGACGAGGCACTGGCTGGAATCAAGCGGACGCGCCGGATCGTGCTGACGGTGAACCAGTTCTTCACGGCAGCCCAGGTAGCGACCCAGTCGGACCTGCTGACGATCCTTCCCCGCGACTTCATCCCGGCCACCGGCATCGCGGACCGGCTCGCCTGGCAGCCGCTACCGGTTGAGGTGCCCCTGGTGCAGGTCGATATGCTGTGGCATCGCCGTCAGCAGACGTCGCCGGCCCACGCCTGGCTGCGCAGTGCCGTGATGAGGCTGGCCGACGCTTCCTTCAAGTCCAACGTGCCGCCCGCCCGCTATAGCGGCGACCCGGCAGTCCGGGAGTTGCGCAATTCATGATGCGTCAGTCATGTCGACGACGACCGCGCCGCTGCCTCCTAACTAACCGGTTCGACCGTGCGCCACTGAAATTTCGTGCAACCGCTCCGCATGCCAGGGCTCGACCTGGCGCCAGTCGAATCGCCAGCCCCAGCAGCCTTCGGCGTCGCCCGGGCGGTTCATCCGCGCTTCGCTGCCCAGCCCGAGGACGTCCTGCAGGGGGTATACGGCCATGCTCGCCACCGACTGCGACGCGGCGTGGACCAGGTCCCAGTTGATCTCATGGCCGTCGGTCTTGAAGTAGACCTGCGCCCGGCGTTGCTCTTGCGCGCCGGCCTTGTCGAACCAGCCGAGGCTGGTGTCGTTGTCGTGAGTGCCGGTGTAGACGACGGTATCCCGGCTGAAGTTGTGCGGCAGGTATGGGTTGCGGGCGTCGTCGCCGAATGCGAACTGCAGGACCCGCATCCCGGGCAGGCCGACGGCTTCCCGCAGGGCGACGACATCCGGCGTCACGATGCCAAGGTCTTCGGCGATGATCGGCAGGCCGGCCGGTACCGGCTCGACGCCGGCAAGGTCGGTTGCGGGTCCAGCGAGGAGAGCCGTGCGGATCGCGTCGAACAGCGCGGTTCCCGGGCCGGGAACCCAGCGTCCGTCGATCGCGTCGGTTGCGTTTGCGGCCACTTCCCAGTAGGCGGCAAAGCCGCGGAAGTGGTCGATCCGCACGAGGTCGGCGGTCGTGAGCGCGGCCTTGACCCGGCGGATCCACCAGGAATAGCCGTCGGCCGCGTGACGGTCCCAGCGGTAGAGCGGGTTGCCCCAGAGTTGACCGGTGGCGCTGAAATAATCGGGCGGCACGCCGGCTACCATCCGTGGCCGAAGATCCCGATCCAGGTCGAAGAGCGCAGGCTCGGCCCAGACGTCGGCGCTGTGCAAGGCGACGAAGATCGGCAGATCGCCGACGACCCGGATCCGCCGCTGGTTGGCATGTTGCTTGAGCGCCGTCCACTGCCGGTAGGCGGTCCATTGCACGAAGCGCCAGAAATGCACTTCGGCATCGAGTTCGGCCCGCGCTGCGGCAAGCGCCTCGTGCTCGCGACCGGCCAGCGGCGCGGGCCATTCCGACCAGACGAGACCCGGATGGCGCTCGCTGAGCGCCATGAACAAGGCGTAGTCATCGAGCCACGCCGACTGCGTGGCGCAGAAC
>JACCRJ010000423.1 GCA_013813615.1 Lautropia sp.
GCGCTACGCTTCGCGTGGTCGGGGTGGGGGTGGGTGCCGGCGAGGCCGCTGCCGCGCCGATGGCCACGCGCTGGCCGTGCTGCAGCAGGTCGGCCACGAGAAACACGATGGTGACTCGCCGTCCAGCGGCGTCTTCGTAGCGCGCAACCAAGCCATCGGGTTGATTTCCCAGCGGCGGCAGCGGCGTAGGCACAGGCGTCTTCAGCCCCAGCGATCCGGGTTCTTGCGTGGCGATCGGCCGGGGTGTTGTCGACAAGTCGCGAACGAGCAGGCCACTGGCCAGGAATACCCCGTCGACCGCGCTACTTCTTGCGCTTCTTGAGATACTCCTCGACCTTGGAAGCCTCGTTGCCTACCGCCTCCACCGCCTTCTTCAACTCGTCCGCGCTCACGTTGAACTTTGCCGACCAATCCCGGACCTCGAAGTCCTGCTGCAAGTTGATGCGCTTGCGGTCCTGCCCACCGCTCCTGGTCAAGTCGTCTGCCATGGATAGCTCCTTGCGCGGTCAGTGCCGCTTGTCATTGTCATGCGGATTGTCATGATGCCACCGATAGAACAGCTGCGTCGGGCGCCACCGGGTTTGCAATCGCTGCCGGGATCCCAGGAGAGCGGCGCCCTGACTGAAACCTTGCCACCTCGGGAGTGAACTATGCCTCAAGGTGTAAACCCTTGAGTCTCTTGCCCCACCTCGGATGACCTGCCACGATCGATCATCGCAAGTAGGAGTAAGAGCCGATGGGATCGACCTGGGTGAGCATGCGCGACCAGACGGTGCGCTTTGTTCTCGAGCACGAGGGGCAGGAGGCTCGGGCCCGCGTGAGCTGGGAGGCGCTTCACGACAGCTGCGGCCACGAGTGGGTGGACCAGACCAGCCTGCTGAACGCATTCACAGCGATGGAGGGCAAGATCCGTCAGGCGGCACTGCACAAGCTGGCGCAAGGCCAGGAGCCTTACGTCGGGAGCCGGGATTTGAGCGGTTGAGTGCCAAGCTTTGCCCACCGGCCACCGGCGTCACTGGCCTGCCAGGACCCGCCAGCAACTTCAGCGAACAGCGCCTTCCGCATCCCTGAAGTAGCGCGTTTGCAGGTCCAGCTGATTCTCGTAGATGGAACCCTGGTTGGGTGCGGCCGGATAGGGAAGACGAACCGGCACCGCCGTCATCCGTGGCTGCATCGTCTCCTCGCCCGCCACCAGCAACGACTCCCATTTTCCCCAGTCGGTGGGGGGGCTGATCAACGGCCAGGCATCGGCGGCGCGATACTGCTGCAGAAGAAAGCGCCGCGGCTTGCCGGAAGTGTTGGCCGACGATCCGTGAATCAGGCGTGCGTGGTGCACCGTGATGGAACCGGCCTTGCCTGTACACATCACTGCTCGGGAGAAATCGATACCGCTCGTGGCGGGATCGATGCCCCCGACGAAATGGCCCTTGGCATGATGATCATGTATGGGTCCGGTGTGGCTGCCGGGGATCACCAGCATCGACCCGTTGTCGGCGGTGAAGTCATCGATCATGATACCGACAGCGGCGAGATCGTCATTGGTATGCGGATAGAACGCCCAGTCCTGATGCCACTCCACCGGTGAACCGAAGCCTGCTGCCTTGAGATTCAGCTTGGAAAGATCGAACCGGACATCGGGGCCCCAGAGTTGCGTCAGCACGGCGACGATGTTCGGGTGCCTGACCATTGCGGCGTATACAGGATGGTGAAGGCTGGGCGTCTTGATGCGCCGCAACCGCGGCCGCTCCGCACTATGTCCTGGTTCCAGGTCGAAGATATCGGAGTGCGTCGTGACCTTGCGGGATGCCTCGACGAACTCGTCGGTCACCCGGCGCAGTTCGCTGATCTCCGCCGCCGATAGAACATCCGGTACAACGATGAAACCTTCGCGACGGTACCTGGCTGTTTCCAGACTGCTGATCATATCTACCCGCCGAGGCGACTCTGTGATTTGCAATGTTAGCGCCAACATGGACAGCCGGCAATGGTCTATCATTTGCCTCGCCATGAGGTTGGCGAACCGGCGGCGTCGATTTCCCCGACCCGGCAACCAACGGGCAGACTTAGCCGGCGTCAACCCGGCAACAGGAGACACAAGTGACCATTTCCAGACGTAGTTTCTTGAACTGCGGTGCCGGCGCAGCCAGCGTGTTGGCCGTGCCCGGAATCCTCAGGGCGCAGGCGGCGCCCATCCGGCTGGTTCTGTCGCACCACCTGCCGATCTCGCATCTCGGCCATAAGACCACAGAAGTTTTCGCCGAGCGGGTGAAGGAGCGTACCAATGGCCAGGTCACCATCGACATCAGGCCGGCTTCGCAACTGTTCAATCTGAGGACTTCGGCCGAAGCACTGCAGCTCGGCACCCTGGATATGTGCTGGAGCGATCTGGGCACGCTGGCAAACTGGCAACCGCAATTGGGTTTCATCTCGTTGCCGTTCCTGTTCAATGACTTCGACCACGTGAAAAGGGTGATGTACGGGCCGGTGGGAGAGCAGGTCAGCAAGGTCGCAAAGGACACGCTCGGTGTCGAGGTCCTGTCGTTGGGAGCGTCCGGTTTCCGGGTGTTCCTCTCCAAGAAGCCGATCCACAAGGCCGACGACGTGCGCGGTATCAAGCTGCGTGTGCCGGAAATCCCGACCTGGGTTGAGATGGCCAAGGCCATGGGCGCCAACCCGACGCCGATTCCTGCCGGCGAGATGTATACGGCCCTGCAGACCGGCGTCATCGATGCCATCGAGGTGCCGCCTGACTACATCTACACCGCCAAGATCTACGAGGTTGCGGGTTTCGTCACCCGGACCCATCACATCTTCACCGAGGTGTCCCTGATGGCGAGCGCCAAGAAGATGGCGACGCTGCCACCCGACGTTCAGAACGTCATCCGCGAAACCGCGATCCAGTCGGTGCAGAAGGAGATGTGGGAGGCGAATATCACCGAGCAGCAGACTGCCTGGGAGGCTTTGGCCAGCCGAATCAAGGCCAATGCCACGCCGGATATCGACAGCTTCCGTGCCAAGATGGGGCCGGTGCTGACCAACTTCGTCGCCAAGACCGGGCCCAAGGGCAAGGCC
>JACCRJ010000572.1 GCA_013813615.1 Lautropia sp.
GGTTGCCACGTGCGGGGCGCACAACTTCGTCACGTCGATCGGACCGCCGCCAGATCGAGCCGTTCAAAACTTTCCGGCGGCGCGTCGGTCGATGCCATCAATCGCGCCATCTCGCGCAGCAGGCGCGATTCGACAGCCGCATCGCTGACAGGTGCCAGCTGCCGTGGGTCAGTATCAAGGTCGAACAGGACCGTGGCCGTATCCTTCTGGCCGCCTGGTCCGTGACCGAAATAGACCGGTGACTTCGGCGTTGCCGGCACTTTCAGCAGGGGCACTCCCTTGCTGAACGCAAAGGGCGGCGCCAGCGTCGCGTCGGCCAGCTCGCCGACGCTGAAGAACTCCTTCAAGTGCGTCGGCATCAGCGTGTACTGATAGAGATCGTGACGCAGGAGGTCTCGCGGATAGCGGAAGTAGGTATGGCGGCCATCGGTAATGTTGACCGCGCTGCCGAAGACGCCATAGAGCGCCGCGGTGCGAAGCGGCTCGTCTCGCGCGAGCAGCCGCAGCAGCGAGAAGCCCTGGTTCTCCGCCGGCGCCAACTGGCCGAAGACGTCGAGCAGGGTCGATGCGATGTCGGTCGTCTGGGTCAGCGACGAGCGGCGTGTCCCGGCCTGATCCCGATGGTCCGGGTGATGGATCAACAGCGGAATGTGCGCAACTTCGTTGTAGCACGGCATTACCAGCTTGGCCCACCAGTCGTGCTCACCCAGCAGGAAGCCGTGATCGGTCGTCACGACCAGCGCCGTGTCTTCCCATAGCCGCTGCGCGTCCATCGCATCGAGCAGTCGGCCGAGCTCGTGATCGCAAAGCGCGACGGTGGCACAGTAGTTGGCGCGCAGTTCCTCGCACTCCTTGGGCGCCTCGGTCACGCGGGCGTAGGGAGGCCAGTCGAATACGGGCCCGCGGTAGGCCGTGGGGAATGCGTCGCGAAACGCCTTCGGTGCGTGAAACGGCTCGTGCGGATCGAAAGTCTCCACGTGCAGCAGCCAGTCATCGGCATTGCGGTTCTGCCGCAGGAAATCCAGGCCGGCGTCGAAGCAGCGCACGGACGGGAAGTCCACGTATTCGCCAATAAACTGCCGGTTGACGATGTACTGGGCGAACTTGTGCCGGCGCTTATCGCTGAACTGGGCGCCGTGATACATCTCGCGGAACCGTTCCCAGGGCGGCGATACCATCGCCTTCCATGGGTCGCGCTCCTGCCCGCGGATGAACTCGTAGGTGTCGTAGCGGTTATGGTAGGTTGCGCCTCCGTCCTCCCAGTAGTGATAGTGGTCCGACACCAGATGCGAGTAGACGCCTTCGCGGTGCAGCAGTTCGGCGAACGAATTGTCGAACGGCTCGAGCGGACCCCACGCGCGATGCAGAAATGACAGGCGGCCGGTGTGCATGTCGCGCCGGGCCGGCATGCAGGGCAAGCTCCCGACGTAGTGGTTGTCGAAGGTCACCGCACGGCGGGAAAGGCGAAGAAAGTTCGGGGTCGGCACCGCCTGCCCGCCGTAGCACTCGAGAGAGCCGCGGTTGAGCGAATCGAAGAGAACGAAGATCAGTTTCATCGACGGTCACTATACGAGCCCTGTCCGATTCGGACAAGGCTAAGATTCGCAGACTAAATTCGCAGTGTAGGAGCGGTGAATGCGTGGGGCGCTTCACAGTCATTCGAGCCTAATGTTGGCGGTCTTGGCGACCTCACCCCATTTCTTCATCTCATCGACCAAATAGCCAGCAAACTCCTCCGGCGTGCTGCCGACGGTGACGGTGCCACCCTGGGCAAGCTTGTCCTTGATCTCGGGCAACTCGAGGGCACGGTTGATCTCGAGGTTCAACTTTTCTACGACCGCCTTCGGCGTGTTCGCGGGCGCCATGACACCGCCCCAGGAAACTGCTTCGAAGCCGGGCATGCCGAGTTCGGCGATCGTAGGCAATTCGGGATCGCTGGCCAGCCGTTCCTTGGTGGTCACCGCCAGGGCCTTCAGCCGCCCGCCCGGTCCGACATGGGGCGCAGCGGAGACTACCGTAGTGAACATGACATCGATCTGCCCGCCCATGATGTCCTGCAGCGCCAGGCCGTCGCCCTTGTAGTTGACCCCTTCCATTTTGATGCCTGCTTTCATCATGAACAGTTCCAGCGCGAGGTGGCCGGCGGTACCGGTGCCGCCAGTACCGTAGGTCATCTTACCGTTCGCCGCCTTGGCACGCGTAATCAGGTCGGCAACCGAACTGATCTCCGACTTCGCGTTGACGACCATCTTGAGCGGCACCAGGTTGGTCAGCGTGACCGGTGCGAAGTCCTTCACCGAGTCGTAGGGAAGCTTGCTGTAGATGCTCGGATTGATCGCGCTCGGCCCGACGTTGCTCATCAGGATGGTATGGCCGTCGGGTGCGGACTTGGCGACATGCGAAAGCGCCACGATACCGTTGCCACCCGGACGGTTCTGGATCACCACCGCCTGGCCCCAGGCCTTCTCCAGCTTTTCGCCGATCATGCGCGCCACTACATCCGAGGCGCCGCCGGGCGGATAAGGCACGACGAAGTTGATCGGCTTGGTCGGATAGTCCTGCGCGTACGCAGGCGTGAACGCCGGCGCAGCAAGGACCGCGAGGAGAAGGAACTTGCGAAGCATTGACGGCTTCCGGGTATCACTTTTCATGGGGCTGCTCCATTGAGCGCGTTCAATTGACAAGGAGAACGAAAGGCCTGCCACCGACCGACTGCAACTGTTAGACGATGCCGTTCTTCAGGTTCGTGTCACCGCGCCACTGGCGCTCCAGGTTCTCCATCAGCAGGTCGATCACGTTGTCTTCGTACTTGCGGGTCTCGCCGGCGGTGTGCGGCGTGATCAGCAGATTGTCGATGTGCCATAACGGTGCTGACACCGGCAGCGGTTCTTCGCGCACGCAGTCGAGCGCCGCGCCGGCGATCCGCCCCTGCTCGAGCGCTTCCACCAGCGCTTCCTGGTTGACGACGGGGCCGCGCGCGACATTGACCAGATAAGCCAGCGGCTTCATCGCGGCGAAGGCCTTGGCATCGAAGAGGTTCTCGGTCTCGGGCGTCAGCGGACAGGTGAGCGCGACGAAATCGGCTTCAGCCAGCACCTCGAGCATGCGGTCCTGTGCCACGACGGCATCGGCCGCCTCACCGCCACGGCTCGGATCGCGCTTGACCGCTATGACGCGCATGTCGAAGGCACGTGCCAGGGTGGCCAGGCGCGAGCCGATGCGGCCCATGCCCACAATGACGAGCGTCTTGCCGCCGAGTTCGTCTTCACGCTGTGAAATCTCCGAGATCAGCCCGCGCCACTTGCGGGCAGCCTGGTCGTCGCGGGCCATCGGGATCTTGCGGGCCAGCGCGAGGATCAGCGCGATGGCATGCTCGGCGACGGCACGTTCATTGGAGCCCTGGGCACTGGCCAGGCGGACGCCGGCCGCCTTCAAGGCATCCTTGCCGTACTGGTCGGTGCCGGCGCTGATCGACTGGATGAAGGCGAGGCGCGGCGCGGCCTGGATGAATTCATTGCGCCAGAGTCCCGACACCACGACGACATCGGCCTCGCCCACCCTGGCCTGCAGATCGGCCAGGTTGTGCACCTCGAAATGCCCGATGCCCGTGCCGCGCAATGCAAAGCGCTCTTGCATGCGATAGGCGGGGTGCGCGAAGCAGATGGCCATCTTGTCCTTGGCCGGCAAGGTGCGGGTCGTCATCGGCGTTCTCCGAAGTGAAGTCAGTATCCGGCGGTCAGGCGATTAGAACAGGAAAACAAGTCCGCGACCCACCACGGCGCGGCTGCGGCGCGCACGTTCTGGTCGGACCCGGGGCCAAAGACGACGCGGTCGACAGGCCGACGCAGCCCGCTGCTGGACTCCATCCCGTGACCTGGAGCGCGGCAAGTCCCGCCTTCAAGCTGGCGAGGATGTCAGGCCTTCCACTCCCGTTGATTCGCGATCAGGTGCCGCCTCGCTACGCGCCAGAATCCGTTCCAGGATTCCGGCAACTCGAACGCCGCGCGATTGCGAACGGCCAGCGTCGCGGCACGGTACCGGTCCCATTGCCCGCTCAACCGGTCCACGGCGTCCGCAATCCCGGTGAAACTCGGCAAGACCACGCCCACGCCGTGATCGCGCACCCACTGCGTGTTATAGCCTTGCTTCGGGAAGCGGTCCGGCGCGCTAAATGACGCCGGGGTGATTGTCGCGCGCGGCCGGGCTCAGAGCGACGGGTGTTGAAGATGCCAGTCGGTGGCCTGCTGGAAAGCCAGCCCGAGCCGCACCAGGGTCGCTTCGTCGAAGGCTTTCCCGTAAAGCTGCAGGCCGATCGGCAGGCCGGCGTCATCGAAGCCGGCCGGGAACGCCAGCCCGCAAGAGCCGAGAAAATTCCCAGGGCGGGTGAACGCCGCGAGCGGGGTCTGGTCTTCATCGACCTCGTCGAGCGCGCAGGCGGTGATCGGAGAACCCGGCATCAGAAGGGCATCCACATCGCTCATCCATGCCGCCCAGTCCTGCCTGGCCTGCCGATGCGCCTGCATTGCGTCGATATAGTCGGCGGCGCTGATCGCCTCGCCGCTGAGCACGCGTTTGCGGACCCACGGCGATATCTCAAGACTCATGTCCTTGATGTAGTCGCGATGGATGGCGAATGCTTCGGCAGCGATGATCTGCCCGTTGAGCAGCATCATCTGGTGGAAATCGAAGGGAAACGGCCGCTGCGCCACCGTGGCGCCGAGCGCAGTGAATACGCTCGCGGCTTCCTCCAGGGCCTGGGCGATGCCGGGCGCGATCGCGATCGGATACGAGTCGGGCGGGATGAGTGCGATCACCACGCCGGCAAGCGAGCCTTCCTGCCGGGCCTGCAGATCGATGGCGGTGCGTGGCGCATGGTGGGTGCGCGCATCGTCGGCGTCGTAGCCGGCCATGACGGTGGTGAGCAGCGCGGCATCCCACGCGGAGCGGGTCATCGAACCGAGCGAATCCAGGGTCTGCGACAGATCGGCACAGCCTTGCAGGCTGATCAGCCCGGCGGTGGTCTTGAGCGCGGTGATGCCATTGAGGGCCGCGGGTATGCGCACCGAGCCGCCGGTACCCGACCCGATGGCCGCTGCCGCAAGCCCGGCGGCCACCGCGACCGCCGAACCGCTGGACGATCCGCCGGGGATCCGGTGGGTCTTCATGTCCCACGGATTGCGGGGCGTGCCCAGCGTCGGGTTGGTACCCCAGCCGCCGAAGGCGTATTCCACCATCTGCGTCTTGCCGAGGATGACCGCTCCAGCGGCGAGCAGGCGGCGCACGGCGGTAGCGGTGGCGGTGCTTTTGCGATTCAACCAGGGCTTGGAACCGACCGACATCGGGCGGCCGGCAATCGCACAGAGATCCTTGATCGCCATGGGAATGCCGTCGAGCATCCCCAGCAGGTAACCATCGGCGCGGCGCCGATCCGATGCGACCGCCTGGGCGAGGGCGGACTCCTCATAGACCGCGGCGAAGGCGTTGAGCGCCGGATTCAGGCGCCGGATCCTTTCGAGGTAGGCGTTGGTCAGGTCCCGGGAACTGATTCGCCCATCCGCCAACTCCTGCGCAAGACGCTGCACCGGCAGGAACACCAGGTCATCCACGGCCGGCAACACCGTCATGAAGTCCGCGCAGCGGCGTTCAACGCTTGGACCAGTCCGGGATCGGGAAATCGGGCTTGGCGACCGCAACATCCTGCGGGAACACCGTCACGACACCCTTGCCCGGCTGCAACTGCACCACCGGGAACGGCATCTTCAGCTGCATGCCGCTTTCGTTGATGGCGTAGGGACCGGCCATGACCGTCAGTTTGTCGGACAGCGCCAGAGCCGCCTGCTTCAACTTCCCGGCTTCCAGTGAGTCCGCCTTCTTGATGGTCTCTTCCGCGATGACCGCAGCGCCATAGGCCAGCGCGGTCTGGAAGTCCGGCGGAAACTCCGCCTTGGGAAATGCCTTGTCGTAGGCCTTGGCGAACTGCTCGCGGTTCATGCCGGCATTGACCTTCCAGTTGATGGACGGGTCATAGTTGGTGTGACTGAAAATGAAGTTCGAATCGCTGCCGATGGCCTGGAACTGCGGCGTCGAAGCGTACACCATGAAGGTGTACGGGAAGCTCACGTTGAGCTGCTTCATCTGACGAACCATGCTGATCAGGTCACCTTCATACGAGGTGGGCACGAAAGCTTCCGCGCCCGACGCGCGGGCCTTCTGCAGCAGCGTGCTGAAATCCTTCTGCCCCTTGGGGTAGCGCTCGAACATCACCACTTCGATTCCGTTCTGCTGGGCGCGATCACGTCCGCCCTGCGCCAGGCCGGTGGGAAACGGCTCGTCGGAATAGACGATCGCGACCTTCTTGATGCCAAGCTGCTTGGAGAACGCCATGGACGCGTTGAGCATGTTCGAAACCGGCATCTGGGTGCCGGAGACGATGTACTTGAATCCCTGGTCATAAAGCTGGTCGCTGGCCGCGGACCAGATCATCATGAACTTGCCGAGGCGGTCGGTTACCGTGGCGGCAGCGGCCGTCAGCGTCGATCCGAACGGCGCGAACACCAGGTCTACCTTGTCGTCGGTGATGAGACCTTCATAGACGCGGGTCACCATCTGCTTGTCGCTGCGGTCATCGCGCTTGACCAGTTCCACGGGGCGTTTCTTGCCGTTGATCTCGATGCCGCCGCGGCTGTTGACGTCATTGACCCAGACCTCCACGCCCCGGACACCGGACTGCGACGCCAGCGCGAAGCTGCCGGTGGAAGAGATGGTCATGCCGATCCGGATCGGCTCCTCGGCCGCGTTCACCGGGGCGCCGGCAACGAGGAATGCGCTGCCCAGGGCCAGCGCGGGGACCGAGTGCCCCAGGGTCTTCTGCAATCGCTTCTTGAGGGAGCTGATGGACATGATGGATCTCCGGGAGGTTCGAGTCAGGGCGTTAGGTTATACCAAAAAATTATAGAATGCACCCCATGAGGAAGCTCAATTTCAAGCAGATTGAAATGCTCTGGGTGGTGGTCACGGCCGGCTCCATCAGCGCCGCAGCGAAACAACTCGACGTGACCCAGCCCGCCGTCAGCCGGATGCTTTCCCAGACC
>JACCRJ010000574.1 GCA_013813615.1 Lautropia sp.
CCTTTGTCCCAGGAGGGCACGAGTTTCGCGGCGACCGGGTCGGTGACCGGGGCGAACACGATCGGGAAGCTGCGGTTGGCGAGAATCTGCCGCGCCGACTGCGTCATCGGCGTTGTCACGGTGAGCATCAGGTCGGGCTTCGAAGCGGCCAGCCGGTTGAGGAACTGCGGCACGAGCGAACGATCGAAGTTGACGTGCCCTTCATCGTAGGTCGCCTTGATTCCCTGGGCGGCGAGTTCCTGCTTGAAGCCCTCGACGACCTGCTGCAGGGATTCGTGC
Organism: Lautropia sp.; assembly: GCA_013813615.1. Lineage (GTDB taxonomy): Bacteria > Pseudomonadota > Gammaproteobacteria > Burkholderiales > Burkholderiaceae_E > Lautropia. The sequence continues at coordinate 280 of JACCRJ010000574.1, forward strand.
GGCCCGAACAGCGCCACCGCGATCCGGGCCGGACGCGCTGCCTGGGCAAGGGGCGCGTCGACGGGGATTGCGAGCAGGCTGGCGAAGGTGAGTCCGGCAAGCAGGGCAGGGAGGGCGGGAGCAGGTTTCATCGCGACGTCTCCAACAGGCTTGCGTCTGCGGCCTATTGTGCAGCATATAGTGGGCTCGCTGGGGGAGGAAATGGACCAGATTCCGGGCTACCGCAGCGATCGGCGCGTGATCTACCATGCCGGAAATAGCCATTGACCTGACCCCATCCAGGAAGCCCGGGAGAAACCATGATCGTCCTGCATCACCTCAACGATTCACGTTCGCAACGCATCCTCTGGTTGCTCGAGGAACTGGGCCTGCGCTATGAGGTCAAGCGCTACCAGCGTGATCCGAAAACGCGGCTTGCGCCACCCGACCTCCGTGCTGTCAACCCGCTGGGCAAGTCGCCGGTCATCGTCGACGATGGCCGGACGGTGATTGAGTCTGGCGCGATCGTCGACTACCTGATCCGTCGCCATGGCGGCGGGCGGCTGCAGCCTGATCCGGCTACCGCGGACTACGACCGCTACCAGCAGTGGATGCACTATGCGGAGGGCTCAGCGATGCTGCCGCTGATGTTGCACCTCTACGTGTCGCGGCTCGGTGAGGCCGGCGCGCCGCTGGCGCCGCGCATCGACAGCGAGATCGCCAACCACCTGGGGTACCTGGACAGTGCGCTGTCGGTGGGGCCCTGGCTTTGTGGCGAAGATTTCAGCGGCGCGGACATCCAGATGAGTTTTATCGGCGAGTTCGCCGGCAGCTTCGGCAAGCTTGCCGATCACCCGAACCTGCATGCGTGGGTGCAGCGATTCCAGTCGCGGCCCGCCTACGGGCGGGCGCTGGAGAAGGGCGGGGAGTACCGCTTCCGGTTGGCGCAGTAGTCCAGGAGGCTGTCGGGGTTGGGCAAGGGGGCGCGCGGTGCAAGGCCGCTGTCCTCGAGCAGCAGGCAGATGTTCGTCACGCCACCTATGGCGGCGGCAGCACGATCGGCTGGCCGTGCGGCGTCGCCCGTGCGGCGGCTCGCCAGGCCTCCCGGCGAGCCGCCAGTTCTTGCGCGCTTACCAGGTTGCGGCTGATAAGCAGCTTCTCCAGTGCCAGGAGCCACTGCTCGTAATAGGGCAGCTGCGACGATCCCGGATCCGCGATCACGCCGGCCAGCACATCGGCCCACTCGGGCCAGGTGAAAACGCCGCGCTCGGAGAGGCCGACCGCGAGGGAGAAGGCCTGTGCCTCCCACGGTTCATTGAAGGCGGGCTCATGCGGCGACAAGATAGGACTCCCAGGCATCGATGGACACGGTGAGGCCGGGGCAGGCGCTCTCGCCCCACAGTTCTTCGGCGGCGAATCGGACCGTGTAGAGCCACTGCGGCGATTCGCCGAGTCCCGCGGCCTGCGTGTCCGCAAATACGAACACGCCATGGCAGCGGTCGATCACCCCGGTCTTGCCGCGCGCATAGCGGGGCAGCCGGGTATGTCCGCTCGGATGGACGTTGCGCGTGCAGACGACGTCGCCGACCCGGTGGCGGCCAGGCGTGTCGGCAGGCCGCGAATAGGGGGAACCGCGGGCGAGGGTGGGGCCCACCTGGGCGGCGCGCAGGGGGCGCACCGGCCGGGGCGGCTGCTGCTGACGGCCGCTGGCCAGTTCCTCCTGCGATACCAGACCATGGGTGAGCAGCAGGCGTTCCAGCCCTTTGAACCAGATCTGGTAGTAGCTTGAAGTAAGGTAGTCTCCGGGCTGCAGGCTTTCGCGGGCATGCCTGGCTTCGTCGATGGACCACAGCCCCAGCGCACCGGCGGCGAGCGTCAATGCAAACGCGGACTCCTCCCACGGCTCGTGGAAATGGCTGCCGCTGCTTGCTTGCGGATCCGGCTCCGGCTGTACTGCGCCGAAGCCCATCATGCCGCCCAGGTCCTGCCCGCCGTTCATTGCGCTGCCGCCATCGGCGCCTTCACGACCGCGGTGCCGATCATCGAATCGCGTGACACCAGCGCCGCCAGTTGCTCCGGGCTGCACCCCTCGGTGCCCTCGGGGCGCATCGGAATCACCAGGTAGCGCACCTCGGCGGTGGAGTCCCAGACGCGGACGCGCGTGCCGGAGGCAAGTTTCACGCCGAAGTCGGCCAGCACGCCGTGCGGATCCATGACTGCCCGCGAACGGTAGGCGGGCGACTTGTACCAGGTGGGCGGCAGCCCCAGCACCGGCCATGGATAGCAGGAGCACAGGGTGCAGACCACCATGTTGTGCTCCGCGGGCGTGTTCTCCACCGCCACCATGTGCTCGCCCTGCCTGCCGGTATAGCCCAGCGAGTGGATGGCCGCGCTGGCGTCCTGCAGCAGCCACCGCCGGAATGCCGGATCGATCCAGGATCTCGCCACCACCAGAGCCCCGTTGCGCGGGCCGATGCGCGTCTCGTAGGTCTGCACCAGTTCGTCCAGCGCCGCTTCTTCCACGTAGCCCTTCTCGAGCAGCAGCGACTCCAGCGCCCGCACCCTGAGCGCCGTCTCTGACAGCTCGCTGCCGTGGTCGTGTCCGCCGGCCCCATGAACATGGGGGTGGTCGTGGCGCTCCTGGTCGGGCCCATGGCGATGGTCGTGATCGTGCGGGTGATCGTGCTGGTGTTCAGACCGCGTGGAGTCGGAATCGGGACGTTCGATCGAAGGCATCTTTACCTCTGGGGGCGAGCGGCTGCCAAGGGGAGCCGAAACCCAATGATTCAAAGTCCGGGCAGGCTTGTCAATTCAAGCCCCGGCTTGCGCAGTTCTCCTCATTTCCTCCACCGGTCGTGCCGGGGGTCGTACCTGCACTGGGGTCGGCCTG
>JACCRJ010000543.1 GCA_013813615.1 Lautropia sp.
GCCGGCGTGATGATCTCCTGGCCCATGGCCGGATGGACGGTGTAGATCGGCGCGAGCAGCACGCCAGCCAGCCCTGCCAGGCCGATCCCGAGGCCGGCCACACCCATCGTGTAGGGCTTGAGCGAGATCCCGAGCGCGCCCACCATGTCCGGATCCTGCACGCCGGCACGGACCACCCGGCCGAACGACGTGCGCTGCAGGAGAAACCACAGGCCCGCCACGCAGCCCACCGCGACCAGCAGCAGGATAGTGCGGTAGTAGGAGTAGATGAAGTCACCGATGACCACCTGGCCCTTCAGGGCCGTCGGTATCGCAGCGGAAATCGGCGGGGCGCCGAAGATCATCCGCAGCGCCTGCTCCGCCACCATCGCCAGACCGAAGGTGAGCAGCAGCGAAAGAATCGGATCCGCCCGGTAGAAGCGCTGGAACAGGACACGCTCGATCAGGATGCCAAGCAGCGCGACCGCGACCGGCGCGGCAGCCATCGCGCCGCCGAAGCCAAGGTAGGGCAGCAGGACCACCGACAGGTAGGCGCCGATCGCGTAAAAGGCGCCATGCGCGAGGTTCACGATGTCGCCGAGCGAGAAGATCAGCGACAAACCGAGCGCGATCAGCAGGTAATAGACGCCATCCAGCAGCCCGTTTGCGAGTTGCTGGATGAACAGTGTGGCAGTCAACCACGCACTCCCCGCGCCGGGCCGGGCTGCGCGGTCAGGCGGCGAACTTGCAGCCGTTCTCCTCGGGCGTCGAGGAAATCGTCTCCAGCGGCTGGTTGGCCGCCGGCACCGGCCCCGAGGCGGTGAAGATGTCCCACTGATTCCTGATCTTCTCCACCGGCAGACCCGTCACCGTATACATCTCGTGCATCATCTGGTGGTCGCCGGCGCGGAAGTACGCCTCACGTGTCTTCATGACGTCGAACTTGGCGCCTTTTTCCCAGTGCTCGATGATCCGGGGCGCGTCGATGGACTTGATCTCCTGCATGGTGCGCGCCAGGATCCGGATGGCGTTGTAGTCACCCCAGGCCTGGTTCTCAGGCGGCTTGCCGTACTTCTTCGTGAAGTCGGCGACGAACTTCCTGCTTCCCGGCGTCTCCAGCAGGTGGTGCCAGACCAGTGGCCACGTGCCGGAGAAGTTGCCTTTGCCGGCGGCCCAGGCGACGGCAGTGTCGAAACCGAACCCGGCCACCGGGAACGTCAGGCCGAACTCCGCATACTGCTTCAGAAAATTCGTGATCTGGTTGCCGGCAAGATTGGAAATGACCAGATCCGGCTTTGCGCTGCGGATTTCCAGCAGCAGCGCTGAAAAGTCGGTCGCATCCGTCGGCACGAGCTTGTCGGCGGCGAACTTGCCGCCGTTGGCTTCCATGAACAGCTTGGCGACCCGCAACAGGTCGTGGCCGAACGCATAGTCCGCCGTCAGTGAAAACCATTTCTTGTCCTTGACCAGCCCCTGGGCGAGCAGCGACTGCCCGCACGTCTTGACATACATGGAGTTCTGGCTCTCGACGTGGAACATGTAGCGGTTGCAGTTGGCGCCCCGCAGCGCATCGGAGTTGCCGCCGGTGTTGACGAACAGGTTTTTCGTGCGCTGCGCCACCTGCGCAATCGTCAGGCAGGACGCCGAGGAGATCTCGCCGACGATGGCGGCCACCTTGTCGCGCTCGATCAGCCGTTCGGCCTTGGTGGATGCGGTCTGCGGATTGACCGAGTCCTCCTTGATCAGCTGCAGCTTGCGGCTCATGATGCCGCCTTCGGCATTGATCTGCTCGACTGCCAGATCCGCTGCCATGACGCCGAGTTCGCCGAGCGGACCGAGAAAGCCGGTGCGCGGGGTCAGGTGGCCGACGACAATGGCGTCTGCCTGGGCACGGCCGATCAGCGGAACACCGAGAGCGGCGGCCGCCGCGATGCCGGTGGCGCCCTTCAGGACGCCACGACGGGACTTCATGCACTGCTGGGACATGGACTCCTCCTTGGTTGTCGATCGGCCGGCTGCGGTGCCGGTCTGCGCTCCCGAACCAGCCGGCGCGCTGCTGGCGCGACCGCTTGCCCGAAAGCATGATCGCAGTTATCGTGCCGCACGGGCAGTGATTTGTCCAAATTTTACGGCGGAGACGGAAGTGGACCTGGAAATCGCCGACCTCAAGGTGCTCGTCACCGCCGGCGCCGCCGGCATCGGACGGAAGATCGCCGAAGCCTTCCTGCGCGAGGGCGCCAGGGTCCATGTCTGCGACATCGACGCCGGGGCGGTTGCCGAAGCCGCCGGCAGCCATCCTAACCTCACCGCCTCGGTCTGCGACGTGGCGGATCGCGAGCAGGTCGGGCAACTCTTCGACGCCGCGCTGGCGCAGCTCGGTGCACTGGACTGCCTCGTCAACAACGCCGGCATCGCCGGCCCCACCGGCGCCGTTCAGGACATCGATCCGCAGGAATGGGACCGCTGCATCCAGGTGAACCTGACGGGGCAGTTCAACTGCGCCCGTCTGGCGATACCGCACCTGGTCGCCGGCGCGGCGGGCGCTCACCCCGGCGCGGGCGGTGTGCGCAACCGCAGCATGATGAACGTCTCGTCGCAGGCGGGGCGGTTCGGCTTCGCCATGCGGGCTCCCTACGCGGCGTCCAAATGGGCGGTGATCGGCTTTACCAAGTCCCTTGCGCTGGAGCTCGGCCCCAGCGGTGTGCGCGTCAACGCGCTGCTGCCCGGCATCGTGGCAGGCGACCGCCAGCGGCGGGTGCTGGACGCGAAGGCCAAGGCCCGGGGCATCAGCTTCGATGACATCGAGCGAATGGCTTTCTCGCACACCTCCATCAAGGAATACGTGACTGCCGAGCAGTTGGCGGACCTGGTGGTCTACACCGCCAGCCCCAGGGCGCGGACGATCTCCGGCCAGGCGCTGTCGGTCTGCGGCGACACCAACATGCTCACCTGAGCAGCCAGACCAGCCCCATCGGAAGCACCGGCACGTAGGTCACCAGCAGCAGAATTGCGACGCACATGATGAAGTGCGGTACCAGCTCGCGCGAGATGCCGCCCATGGATACCCGTGCGATCTTGGCGGCGACGAAGAGCGTGCCGCCCACCGGCGGCGTGAACAGCCCGATCGCCAGGTTGCAGGTCATGATCAGCCCCAGGTGCACCGGGTCCACGCCGTACTGCACTGCCAGCGGCAGCAGCAGCGGGACAGCGATCAGTAGGGCGGGGGGCGGCTCCAGGAGAATGCCCAGCACCAGCAGGAAGACGTTCACCAGCAGCAGGAAGCCGATCTTGCCGGTGGTCAGCGTCGAGATCACCTTCAGGAGCTCCAGGGGCACCGACTCGAACGTGATGATCCAGGAAAGTACCGTCGCCGCGCTGACCACCAGCAGCACGGTCGCACTGGTGATGAACGAGTCGATCAGGATCTTGGGCAACTGCGACAGCCGCAGGTCCCGGTAGAGGAACAGCCCGATCAGCAGGGCGTAAACCACCGCGACCGCCGCCGACTCGGTCGGCGTGAAGATGCCGAGGAAGATGCCGCCCAGGATGATCGCCGGCAGCAGGAGCGCCGGCAGCGACTCCAGGAGGCTCCTGAGTATCTCGCGGGCCGACGGCCGCGCGCCGCCGACGTCGATGCCGGTCCGGCGCGCGTGACGCCAGCAGATGATCATCATCCCGACCCCGAACAGGACGCCGGGCACGATGCCGGAGATGAACAGGTCGGCGACCGAGACGTTGGCAATGAAGGCGTAGAGCAGCATCGGTATCGATGGCGGGATGATGATGCCGATGGTCCCGGCCGCGGCGACCAGGGCACCGGCGTACTCGGGCGTATAGCCCTTTCGCTGCATGCCGGGAATCATCACCGAGCCGACCGCGGCCGAATCGGCGACCGCCGACCCGGACATGCCGGCGAACAGCATGCTGGAAGACACCGTCACGATACCGAGGCCGCCCGGCAGGAAGCCGAGCAGGGCCGTCGCAAAGCGGATCAGGCGCTGGCCGGCTCCGCCTTGCGAAATCAGTTCACCGGCCACGATGAATAGCGGAATCGCCAGGAAGTAGAAGCCTTCGATGGCGGTGATGAAGTTGATTACGAGCGCCTCCATCGGCGGGGCCGACGGCGCAATGGCCGCATACCCGAGCGTCGACAGCACCAGTGCAAAAAACAGCGGCACGCCCGTGCCGATCAGAAGCAGGAATGCGGCAAACATCGCCAGGATCAGCATTTCAGTGGTCCTCCCGGCCCAGCAGGCGGTTGAGCGGCTGGCCGGAGCGGACCACCCGCGAAAGCTGGTGGAGCACGAAGACCAGCATCAGGCCGCAGCCCACCGGCATGGCGAGGTACCACCAGCCGTTGGAGATCTTGATCGCGATCGCGATGTTGTCCCAGCTCATCACCGTCAGGGTGATGCCGAAGTACACCAGCAGCCCCAGCGACAGCGCGGTCAGCGCGAGCACGGCGGCGTCGACCCGGCTGCGTGCGCCGGGCTTGAGCCCCATGATGAACTCGGTGACACCGAGGTGCGCGTTGCGCCGGACCGCCATCGCCCCGCCGATGAAGCTGATCCAGATCAGAAGCAGGGTGGACAGCTCCGAAGACCAGGCGACGTCGGTATGGAGGATGTAGCGCGACAGTACGTTGTAAAACACCAGGGCGATCACCAGCGTGCCGGCTGCGGCCACCGACCAGTCGATGGCCGCGCCGAGCCAGCGCAGCAGCTTCGGTTCGCTTTGCACCGGCGCTGCTCCGTCAGCGCTTGAGCGCAGCCGCCTCGGCCATCAGGCGATCGACGACGTCCTTGCCATAGTCCTTGCGCGCGGTTTCGTACACCGGCTCCATCGCCTTGCGAAAGACGGCCTTGTCGACCTTGTTGACCTTCGCCCCCTTGGACACCATCTCCGCCAGGATCTTGTCGTCGTTGTTCTTGACTTCCTGCCGCGAAAACGCGGACGACTCGACGGCAGCCTTGCTGACACCGGCCTGGTCAGCCGGGGAGAGCTTCTTCCACGTCCGGTCGGAAACCGCCATCGGGATCGGCGAGTAAACATGCTCCGTGAGCGTCAGCACCGGCGCTACCTCGTAGAACTTCTGCGAGTAGATCGTGTCGATGGGATTCTCCTGTCCCTCTACCACGCCCTGTTGAATCGCCAGGTAGGCCTCGGTCACCGGCATCACCACCGCATTCCAGCCCATCGCGCCGAGCAGCTGCAGGAACATATCGTTCTTGAATGCGCGCAACTTGGTGCCCTTGATGTCCTCCGGCGAGGTGAACGGGCGCTTGGTGGAGAAGCTCCGGAAGCCCGCCTCCCAGGTGGAGAGGATGCGGATTCCCTTCGACGCCGCCAGCTTCTCGAAGTGCTCCTGCGCCCACTTGGACTCGTCATAGAGCCGCCAGCCCTGCTCGTAGCTGTCCACCAGATACGGCAGCGACAGCAGGTTCAACTCCCGCAGGTGGGGTGCATACGCGGACGCGCCGGTGACCGCGAAGTCCAGGCCCCCCAACTGCAGCTGCTCCAGCGACTTGGTGTCGTTGGCCAGCTGGCCGCTATGGAAGATCTGGACCTTGATCCGGCCCTGCGTGTACTCCTCCACCTTTTTCGCAAACAGCTCGGCTGCCTTCTGGCGTGCGCCGATCGGCGTGTCGGTGTGATTGAACTTCAGCGTCACCGGTGCTTGCGCCATGGCGGTCGCGGGCAGCGCCACGGCCGCCGTGCCGGCCAGCAGCACCGATCCCGCCGCGCCCAGGGCACGCATCATCCGAAGCAACTTTCTTACTCGATTCATGCTTGTCTCCATTTTTGCCTGTTTGACCGGCCGTCGACGACCGGATCCTGGGTCACACGTCGATGAATCGACGCTCTTCATGAGAACGGTAGATCGCCTCCTCGATCGCGTAGTTGCGCAAGTATTCGCGCCCGGTGTTGACCGGCACCGTACCCGTGCCGATCGCCTCGATCAGGTGCTTCTGCTGCCGATAGACACAGTCCCCGGCGAAGCCGATGTCCTGCCACTCGTACCGGTGCTCCGCCTCGGGCGCGCCGTGCGGCTTCCAGAAGAGTCGGCCGTAGCCGTCCAGGCGGAGCACCCCGTTGGAGCCCTCGAGCCAGTGCTCGCCCATCGTGAGGCGGGTGTTGTCGGCCGGATGGTCGTTGAGCCGGTTGCCGTCGATCATCGCCGTGCAACCATTGCCGAATTGCAGCGTGACGTAGCCGCAGTCCTCGCCGGCGATTGCCGGGTTGAGCCTTCTCAGCAGCGCCGCCACCGCAGTCACCTCGCCGAAGAGAAAGCGGAAGGTGTCGACGAAATGGATCGCGGTTTCATGCACCCAGAAGCGGGGCATCCGCTGAAAGTACGGCTGCCGGTTCAGGTAGGCCTCGGGTCCCTGGCCGTCGCCGGGCCGCATCCGCACAGCGACGGTGTGCGGGGTACCGATCATGCCGCTGTCGAGGCACCGCTTCATCTCCAGGTACCACGGCATCCAGCGGAAGTTTTCGTGGACAGCGAGGAGGATTCCGGCCCGCTCCGCGGTCTCCACCAACTGCACCGCTTCCGCGTACGTCGGCGCCAGCGGCTTCTGGGAAATGCAGGCGATTCCCTCGCCGGTGGCCATCTCCACCAGCGACAGGTGAGTCTGGGGCGGCGTAGCAATGTCCAGCACGTCCGGTCGCAGCGACTGGATCATCGCTGCGGCGTCATCGAAACCGGCTTCGATTCCGAATGCGTGCATCGCGGCCCGGCGGCGCGATGCATCCGGGTCGGCGACCCCCGCCAGCACGACAGCCCCTTGTGCCTGCAGCCTCTGCCAGGCCTCCAGGTGAAAGCGGGCGAAGT
>JACCRJ010000567.1 GCA_013813615.1 Lautropia sp.
ATCTCTTTGCCGCCGCAGTCGTTCCCGGCCTGCTGCTCGCCGGTCTCTACATGGTCTACACGCTGATCCGCTGCCACATCAACCCTGCCCTGGGGCCGGCGCTGCCGATGGAGGAGCGGGCGGGTTCCTGGATGGAGGTCGTGCGGGAGCTGGTGGTCGGCTCCATACCGATCGTCGTGGTGATCATGGCCACCCTCGGCGTGATCCTGATGGGCATCGCCACGCCGACGGATGCCGGCGCGGTGGGTGCATTCGCCGTGTTCCTGCTCACGCTCGTCTACCGCAAGCTGAGCTGGGACGGCTTCAAGCGCGCGATGATGTCGACGCTGGAGGTCTCCAGCATGATCCTGCTGCTGGTGGCGGCGTCCAACTTCTTCGGCGCGGTGTTTTCGCGCATGGGCAGCCCGACATTGATCGCAGAGTCGCTGCTGACGCTGAACTACTCGCCGACGCTGATGCTGCTGCTGATCCTGGCGATCATCTTCGTGCTCGGCTGGCCACTGGAATGGGTACCGATCGTGCTGATCGTGATCCCGATCCTGCTGCCGCTGGTCGACAAGCTCGGTATCGACAAGGTCTGGTTCTGCATCCTCGTCGCCGTCTGCCTGCAGACCGCCTGGTTGTCGCCACCGGTAGCGCTGTCTGCGTACTTCCTGAAAGGCGTCGTACCTGACTGGGACCTGAAGGACATCTACCTGGGGATGATGCAGTTCATGGTGCTGCAGGTGATCGGGCTGCTGATGGTGCTGACCTGGCCGGAGCTGGCGCTGTGGTTGCCAAGGGTGCTGCGGGACTGAGCCCGCCTCTACTCCGGCGGCCGCCGCAGATGCCATTGCGTTCCCGCCTGGTAAGCCCAGCCGATCCGCAGCGCCGTCGCCTCGTCGTAGGCCCGGCAGGCAATCTGCAGCGAAGTCGGCAAGCCATCGGCGCCGAAGCCATTGGGTAATGACAGGGCGCAGAGGTCCAGGAAGTTGCCGAAGCGCGTGTAGTGAGCCGGCGCCGTCGCCTGGTCGATCTCATCCAGCGGCACTGCGGTGGTCATGGTGGTCGGCGTGAGGAGCGCATCCAGGCCTTCCATCGCGGCCCCGAACTTCCGCTTCATTTCCTCGCGTACCTGCAGCGCCTCGACGTAGGCCTGCGCGGTGACGCCGCGGCCGGCGGCGATGCGGGGGCGCACATGCGGGTCGAGCGGGCTGTTCTCGTCGTCGATGAGCTCGCGCAGGATCGCATAGCTCTCCACCGCCATGATCCGAAGGTTGAACGCGGCCAAGTCCGCGAACGCGAAGGGCAGATCGACGGGGACGATTTCCGCGCCGAGGCGTTCCAGTTCGGTCAGGGACCGGTCATAGGCGGCGAGCACGTCCGTGGACGCGAACTGGCGCTCGGGCTGCGGCATCCGCGCAAGCCGCAGGCCACGCACGCCGCGCTTGAGCTGCGCCATCGGATCGGCATACGGCAGGCGCTCGGTCCGCGGATCGAGCGGGTCGGCGCCCTGCATCGCCGCGTAGAGCAGCGCCGCGTCCTCGGCAGACCGGGCCATCGGGCCCGGGGTGTCCAGGGTCGGGCTCAAGGGCAGGACACCGTAGGTGCTGACGCGCCCGATAGTGGTCTTGAGCCCAGTGATGCCGCACCAGGAGGCCGGCAGTCGCACGGAGCCGCCGGTATCGGTGCCGACCGCCCAGGGGGCGAGGCCACCCGAAACCGCGACGCCGGAACCGCTGCTCGAGCCGCCCGGCGAGCGCTTGCGCTGCGGATCCCAGGGGTTCCACGGGGTGCCGCGCCGCGAGTTGGTTCCCCATCCGCCCATGGCGAACTCGACCGTGTGGGTCTTGCCCAGCACGATCATGCCGTGCGAGACCAGCCGCCGTGCAACGGTGGCGGTGCGCCGGGCAACCCTCCCCTGCCATGCCTCGCAGCCGCCAGTGACGATCCTGCCTTCGATCTCGATCAGGTCCTTCAAGGCAATCGGGATGCCGTGCAGGGGACCCACCGCATGCCCCGACCGGATGGCTGCATCGGCGCCCTGCGCCGCGAGGCGGGCATCGTCCGCGTAGACCTCGACGAAGGCCTGCAGTTTCGGATCCCGCTCCTGGATGCGCTTCAGGTAGGCTTCGGTCAGGTCGATGGGCGACAGGTCTCGCGCCATGATCCTCTTCGAGAGTTCATGCACGGGCAGCTGGATGAGATCGGGTAGCGACATGGTTGACTCGACGGCGGATTAAGTGACAGGCTCGATGGAGATGTGCTTCGGCGAACGTAACTGCAGCCTGATCGCGTGCTCACCGCGCGCTGAACATCGTCCTGGGCAGCCAGGTGGCGATTTCCGGGAAGATCGTGATGATCACGATGGCGAGGCAGAGCACCAGGAAGAACGGCAGCACCGACTTCGCCACGTACAGGATGTTGCGGCCGGTGAGCCCCTGCACGACGAACAGGTTGAACCCGACCGGCGGCGTGATCTGAGCGCATTCGACCACCAGCACGATGAAGATACCGAACCAGATCAGGTCGATCTTCGCGGCCTCTACCATCGGCATGATCACCGCCGTCGTCAGGACCACCATCGAGATGCCATCCAGGAAGCAGCCAAGGACGAGGTACAGGATCGTCAACCCAAAGATCAGCTGATACGGGGACAGGCCGATGGTGCCGATCCAGTTGGCCAGCGCGCGAGGTATGCCGGCGTAGCCCATCACCACCGTCAGGAAAGCTGCCGCGGCGATGATGAAGCCGATCATGCAGGAGGTGCGCGTCGCGCCGTAGAGGCTTGCCTTGAAAGTCGACCAGGTGAGGCTGCCGGAGAAAAGCGCGACCAGGAGGGATCCGACGACGCCCAGCGTCGCCGCCTCGGTCGCCGTCGCCACGCCGGAGTAGATCGAGCCGATGACAGCCAGGATCAGCAGGACCGTCGGCACCAGCAGGCCCAGGCGCTTGAACTTCTCCAGGAAGGGCAGCGGCGGCTCCGGCTGCGGCATTCTGTCTCTGTTGCGGAGCGCCCAGATCATGATGTACGCCATGAACAGCGCCATCAGCAGGATACCGGGGAGCACACCCGCCAGGAACAGGCGTGAAATCGAGACGTTCGCCGACACGCCGTAGACGATCAAGATGATCGATGGCGGGATCAGGAGCCCGAGCGTGCCGGATGCCGCGAGTGATCCGATGCTGATCGGCTCGTCGTAGCCGCGGCGCTTCAACTCCGGCAGCGACATCTGCCCGACCGTGGCGGCGGTGGCGGCTGACGAGCCGCTGACTGCGGCGAAGATCCCGCAGCCGATCACATTGACGTGAAGCAGACGGCCCGGCAGGCGATTGGTCCAAGGCGCCAGGCCCTGGAACAGGTCGTCGGCGAGCCGGGTCCGGTAAAGGATTTCGCCCATCCATACGAAGAGCGGCAGCGCAGTCAGTGTCCAGCCGCTGACGGCGCCCCAGATGCTCGACGGCATGACCAGGTCGACTGGCGCATCGGCAAAGAGCAGCATGCCGAGGAGCGCAACACCGAGCAGAGCCACGGCGACCCAGAGGCCGGAAGCAAGCAACAGGAGCAGCGCCACCGCCAGAACGGGACTGTAGAGGAGCGGATCCATCGCAGTCGCTGTGACTACTCGGTAAAGGCTTCGGCGCCTTCAGTGCGCTCGTAACGCGGCTCGCGACCGCGGAGCACGCTGACGAACTCGTCGATCACCGCAATTTCCAGCAGGATCGCGCCGAGCGCCATCGACACCTGCGGCATCCAGAGCGGTATGGTGATCATGCCGGTCGAGACATCGCCGAATGAATGCGAGTCCAGCACCATCTGCACAGAGAAAGCGGCGAACATGGCGCCGATTACCGCCAGGATTGCGAGGCACCAGATTTCGAACGCGCGGCGCAGGCCCGGCCGCACGTGGCTCAGCAGCAGGTTCACACGGATGTGGCCGCCGCTGCGGAAGGTAGGCGCCAGCGCGAGGAACGTCGCACCAGCCATCGCGTAGCCCGCCAGTTCTCCGGCATCCGGCACGACGATGCCGAAGATTCGCCCCACCACCTGCGACAAAGTGAGCAGGGCGATCAGCCCCAGGAGGATCGCGGCGAGGATGCCTCCCGCCGCGTATAGCTTGTCGAGCAGGCGCAAGCCGGCGCTCAATTCAGCGCTTTGCGGTACTGCTCGAGGATCCTCGGACCGTCCTCGCCGGCGGATTTCGACCACTCGGCGATGAGCTGCTCGCCGATCTTGCGCAACTCTGCCATCAGCTCCGGACTCGGCTGGCGCACCTCCATGCCCTTCTCCTTGAGCGTCTGGACCAGCTTGCCGGTCTCTTCGGCCCGGAGCTTCCAGCCGCGCTCCTCGGCAGTCCGGGCGGCAGCAAGGATCGCATCCTGCGACTTCTTGTCGAGGCGCTTGAAGACCCGCTCGTTGACGACCGTGATGTTCCAGGGCGCCATTGCCCTGACCTCGTAGAAGTACTTCACGAAGTCCCAGGCCTGCGTGTCGACCCCAGTCGCCGGCGAGGTGATCATCGCCTCGATGACGCCGGTGGAGAAAGCCTGCGACACTTCGGACTGCTGCACCGTCACCGGGACGGCGCCCATCAGTTCGGCCAGGCGGCCGGTCACCGGGTTGAAAGCCCGGAATTTCGCTCCCTTGAAGTCGGTCGTCGACTTGATCTCCTTGCCGGAATAGAAAGAGTTGGGCGGCCACGGCACCACGAAAAGCAGGCGCATGCCCTGCTTCTCGATGCGCTCCTCCAGCAGTGGGCGCACCACCTTGAGCAGCTTGGCGCCTTCCTCGTTGCTGGAGGCCAGGAAGGGCACCGAATCCACGCCGAACACCGCGGACTCGTTGGAGTGCATCGACATCAGCAGCTCGCCGATCTGAACCTGGCCCGTCTGGACGCCACGCTTGACGTCCGGCTGCTTCATCAGCGAGGCCTCGGGGTGGAGAACGATCTCCACCTTGCCGTCGGTTCCTTTCTTGACCTCTTCGGCGAACTGCATGATGTTGCGGGTGAAGTAGTTGCGCTCGTTCGAACGCACCGGCATGTTCCACTTTTCAGCGAAGGCGGGGGAACTTGCCAAGGTTGCTGCAGCAAGGCCGACGGCGGCAAGGGTGGTTTTCAAGTTCAGCTTCAAGGTTGTTCTCCGATCAGGTTAAGTTGCTGCCAGGGGCGGTCAGCCCCAGGGGCGGTCGGTGTCAGGGACCTCGGTCACAGGACAGTCGGCCAATCAGAGGTCGCTCTTGATCAGGTCCCACATCAGCCGATAGGTGCCGGTCGAGACCACCTCGGCGCCGGGCTTCTTGAAGCGCGTGCCGATCAGCCTGCCGACGGCCTCGATGCCGATACCATCGATGAGCACGTACCAGTCTCCCGCGCCCGGATTCGGCTTGTCGGGTTCGGTGAGCGACTTGGACAGGTCCGGATCGCTTTCGATGAGGTGCAGCGAGATGATTCCGGCCAGCCGGCCAGGATCGAGCAGTTCCGTCAGTGCCGAGCGCAGCGAGTCCTTGCCGTCTGCCGCGGGACGCAGCCGCACGACCCCGAGCGCTGCACCGCGTCCCTGGCCGCGGCTCATGGTGATGCGCCCGACCGCGCGTCCCATGTTCCGGAAACGCGCGATGTTCTTCCTGGACCATTCCGTCTGGTTTGCCAGCGCCTTTGCGTAAGCGGGACTGCTGAGGTCCTCGAACGCAGCAGTCGAGTAGGTGCAGAAGTATTTCGGGCTCGCCTTCTCCGCAATCCAGCGCCTTGCCTCGAGGAAGCCGTCGATGGCAACGCGCTCGGCGAGGTGCTCGCGGTCGTACCAGATGTTGAAGTCCGGCTCGTCGGCGGCGTCGACATCCATCGACGTGATGAGCATTCCCTTACCGGCTAGAGGCATCCGAGTTTTCCGCTGCTAGGTCGTATTGAATTGCTGGAACTGATGACGCGAGAGGCACCCGGCCGGAACGCCTCAGTGACTGTACGGTTTCAGTCTATCCTATCGTCACCGGGGTGCGAGCGCAATCTGCCCGGTCCGCATCTCGAGTCGATCGTCTACCTCGTGTCAGGCGCGCAGCTTGGCCGATCGATCACCGGCGCAGGAGCCTTTCCGCGAGAAGGTCCAGGC
>JACCRJ010000577.1 GCA_013813615.1 Lautropia sp.
TCGATGGCAGCGCCGATGCCACCCATCTTCTTTGCCGACGGCACCAACGCGGCCCCCTTCTGCACCGCCTTGCGCAGCGGCGTGCCCAGCTTCGGATGAAGGATGGCAGCGGCGTGCTCGAGCTCGCCACCGTCGCCGACGATCGCGGCCTTGCCGTAGCTTTGCGCCTGCGCCGGCGTGATGCCGAGCGCCACGACACAGCGGGCGCCCAGCAGCCCGCCAAGTTCCTCGCCGATCGCCACCAGCTCGTCCAGGTTGTCGGAAAAGCGGCCGGCATACGGGTTGGCGATCACCGCCATCGCGACGGCGCGGCGAGTCGGCGGGTCAACCGCCCTGCCCGCCTCGATCCGGGTCTCATCCACCTGCACGACCAGCTTCCTGATCCTTGCGCCTGCCGCAACGTTCGTCATACCCGTTCTCCCGTGCTTGCCCGACTCAGATGGCCAGATACTGCGCGCGGACCTCGTCGTTTGCGTCGAGTTCAGCCATGGTGCCGGAGAAGCGGATCCGGCCCTTCTCTATGATATAGGCACGGTCCGCGACCTCCTGCGCGAAGCGCAGATTCTGCTCCGACAGCAGGATCGCGACGCCCTGCGCCTTCAGTTCACGGATCGCCACCGCCATCTGATCGACGATCACCGGCGCGACCCCCTCGGAGGGCTCGTCGAGCAGCATGCATCGCGGGTTTCCCATCAGCGTCCTCGCGATGGTCAGCATCTGCTGTTCGCCCCCTGACATGCGCCCGCCCGGGCGCTGCGGCATCCGGGCGAGGTTCGGAAACAGCCGGCCAATCCGCTCGAAGTCCCAGGTCTGCACCCCCGCGCGCGGCGACTGGCGGCCGACCTCGAGGTTCTCCAGTACCGTCAGGTCGGTAAAGATGCGCCGCTCCTCCGGCACATAGCCGAGCCCTTGCCGCGCGATCTCGTGCGGCTTGAGCCGCGTGATCTCGACGCCATCGAACAGAACCGATCCGGTGTGCACCGGCACCATGCCGATGATGCTCTTCAGGCTGGTGGACTTGCCGGCGCCATTGCGCCCCAGCAGCACCACCACCTCGCCGGCGTGGACTTCCAGGGCGACGTCGAAGAGGATATGCGCCTTGCCGTAGAACGTGTTGATGCCCGCCACCTGCAACGTCACGCCCCGGCCGCCGCTGCCGACGCCTCGCGGCTGACCACCTGCCACCGTTGGCCGGGGTGCCGGCTCAGCCATGGGAACGCGACCCCAGGTACACCCGCTGGACTTCCTCGTTGGCGCGCACGTCGAGCGGCGTGCCGTCGGCGATCAGGACGCCGCGCGACAGCACGATCACCCGGTCGGCGCTGCCGAACACCACGTCCATGTCGTGCTCGGTGAACAGCACCGCGATCTGCTCGCGCTGCACGATGCTGCCGACCAGCGCCATCAGGGCGACCCGTTCCCTCGGCGCCATCCCGGCTGCCGGTTCGTCCATCAGCAGCAGGCGTGGCGAGTTGGCCAGCGCCACCGCCAGTTCCACCCGCTTCAGGTCGCCATAGGCCAGCACCGAGCACGCGCGGTGCGCCTGCCCGGCCATCCCCACCAGTTCCAGCAGCCGGTCGGCCTCGTCCACGTACGCGTCGCGGGCCCGGCTGGACCAATCCTTCAGCCGGCGGTGGTGCGACAGCAGCGCGATCTGCACGTTCTCTCGCACCGTCATCGACGAGAACGTCGCGGTGATCTGGAAGGTCCTGCCGACGCCGAGGCGCCAGATCTCCCGCGGCTTCAGACCGAGGATGCTGCGCCCCTGCAACCGGACGTCTCCACTGTCGGGCGGCAGCTGGCCGTTGAGCAGGTTGAAGCAGGTCGACTTGCCGGCGCCATTGGGCCCGATCATCGCCAGCATATGCCCCTGCTCCAGCGTGAAGGCGACGTCACGCACCGCCTGCACGCCGCCAAAGGCCTTCGACAGCCCGGATACCGCGAGCAGCGGAGCAGCTGCGCCGGCGCTCATCGATGGGGCGGCGCGCTCATTGCGCCGGTCGGATGAAGCGCTGCTTCAACGCCCCGGCAATACCGACCGGAAACAGCATCACCAGCAGCAGGATCACCGCGCCCAGCAGCGCGCGCCAGTATTCGGTCTCACGGGCAACCGTGTCCTGAAGCCAGGTGAGGACGGTCGCGCCGACGATGGGCCCGGCGAGTGTCTGGACCCCGCCGAGAAGCACCATCACCAGTCCGTCGATGGAACGGCCGATCGCCATCACTTCCGGCGAGATGCTGCCCTTGGAGAAAGCGAAGATCGATCCGGCCACGCCGCAGACGAGCCCCGCCAACACGAACCCCGCCCAATGCACGCGCACCACGTCAATGCCGATCGCGTCGGCGCGCAGCGGTGAATCACGGCCGGCACGCATGGCGTAGCCGAACGGGGAGAACAGCACCCGGCGCAGCAGCCAGACCCCGAGCAGGGTCGCCGCCAGCGTCAGGTAATAGTAGGCGCGCTTGTCGGAAAGCCAGGTTGCGGGCCAGATGCCGACCAGGCCGTTGGAGCCGCCGGTGAACTCGTCCCACTGGAACACTACCGACCAGACGATCTGCGAAAAGGCCAGCGTGAGCATCGCCAGGTAGACGCCGGCCAGCCGTACGGCAAACCAGCCGAAGAGCAAGGCGCCGACGCCGGCCACCAGCGGCCCGGCCAGCAGCGCCACGATCATCGGCAGGCCCAGCGACTTGAACAGCAGGGCCGCGCCGTAGGCCCCCAGTCCGAAGTACGCGGCGTGCCCGAAGGAATGCATGCCGCCGGGCCCCATGATGAAATGCAGGCTGGTCGCGAACAGCACCGCCACCAGGATGTCGATCATCAGCACGATGACGTAGGGATGGTTGGACGCCAGCAGCGGCAGCAGGACCAGCAGGCCCACGAGCGCGATGCCGAGCCAGCGCAGCCACGGCGGCCCCGGCCGCATCGGCTGTTCGATCTCGGCCGCATTGCGGCTCGCGACCGACGGCCTGCCCAACAAGCCCCACGGACGCCAGATCAGCACGGCGGCCATCACCAGGAACTCGACCACCAGGGTCAGCTTCGAGAACGAGAAACCGATGCCGCCGATGCTGACCCAGCCGATGGCGATGCAGACTGCCTTCAGCTCGGCGATCAGGAGCGCGGCCAGGAAGGCGCCGGGGATGCTGCCCATGCCGCCGACCACCACCACCACGAATGCCTCGCCGATGGCGACCAGGTCCAGGCCGAGGTTAGCGGGCTCGCGCGGCAGTTGCAGCGCTCCGCCCAATCCCGCCAGGAAGGCGCCGAGCGCGAACACCGCGGTGAACAGCAGGGACTGGTTGACGCCGAGCGCGCCGACCATCTCCCGATCCTGGGTGGCCGCGCGGATCAGGATGCCGAAGCGGGTTCGGGTCAGCATCCACCACAGCAGCCCCAGGACCAGCGGGCCGACGACGATCAGCGCCAGGTCGTACTGCGGCATCGAGCGGTCGAGAATTTCGACCGATCCGCGCAGGCCGGGCGCGCGCGGCCCCAGCAGGTCTTCGCTGCCCCAGATGGCCAACGCGGCATCCCGGATGATCAGCACCAGCGCAAACGTGGCCAGCAGCTGAAACAGTTCCGGTGCACGATAGATCCGCCGCAGCACCAGCCATTCCACGGCCGCGCCGATCAGCCCGACCGCCACAGCCGCCAGCAACACCCCGAGCCAGAAACCCACC
>JACCRJ010000589.1 GCA_013813615.1 Lautropia sp.
GAGGCGAAGCGGGAGAATCGGATGAAGCAGGAGAAGCAGGACGAGCAGGCGGACCCAGTGGATCCGGTGGATCCGGTGGACCCGGAATAGGCGGGTCGGCAGCAGGCTCCGGTGGGCCGACACGAAAGCAATTCCGGCGGGCGGAGGCGACATCGATGGAGGCGACATGATTGTCCGGCGCGGCGGTGCGGTTGTGGTGCCCGGGATCTCCTCGTGGACGGCGCCTCAGGGCCGGCCTCAGATCAGCGAGGTGACGGCGCGCGACGCGCTGACACTGCCGTTGACGAAGGCCTGATGGTTGTTTTCGATCTCGTCGAGATCATACAAGTAGTTCACCATCAGTCCATACGACTGACGGATGCCCTTGCGCGACAGGTCCGCCTGCGCGTTGATCCGCTCAAGGCGCGCGCCGTTGTTGAGGTGAAACCGCGCTACGGGATCGCCCTCTCCTGCCGACAGGTCGTTTGCGTGGACCCCGGCGTGGCGGCTGGCGTGCAGCAGGTAGCAGGCGCAGAGGGATCGGAGACCCTCCTCATCGACCGGCTTGGTCTGACCCGCGGCGACGGCGCCGGCGAGGCTGCGAAGGTCCTGCTGGTGGCGCTTGCGAATTGCCGCCAGCGTCTCGTTGATGCGCCGGTGCTTGTCCGTGGAGAGCTTTCCCGGCTCGATGGTGGCGGTGTGCGCGAGCCAGTCACTGAATCCCGGCACCGGCGAAAGCGTGCAGAACGTCTTCAGCGAAGGGAACTCCGTGCTCAATTGTTCAGCGACCCGCTTGATGAGGAAATTGCCGAGGTTGATGCCGCGCAGCCCGGGCTGGCAATTGGAGATGGAGTAGAAGGCAGCGACCTTGAACTTGAGCGGGGCCGCCACCTCTGGCGTGCCGCGGTAGAGCAAAGGGGCGATCGAAGCCGGCACCTCCTTGAGCAAGGCCACCTCCACGAAGATCAACGGTTCGCCTTGCAGCACCGGATGCATGAAGGCAAAGCAGCGGCGATCCGGCTCGAGCCGCCGGCGCAGGTCGTTCCAGCCATCGATGGCATGCACCGCTTCGTGCTTGATCAGCCGCTCCAGGAGCGCGGCCGGCGAGTTCCAGTCCACCCGCACCAATGTCAGGAAGCCCGGGCTGAACCACGACGACAGCAGGTGCTCCAAGTCTGCGTCGACTGCGAGCAGCTTGCGGTCCGTGCGCAGTTGCAGCAGCAGGTTTTCCCGCATCTTCACGATGATGCCGGTGGCGCCGGGGGCACCGTTGAGGCGGCGCAGAAGCTCCTGGCGTGGCGGTTCCGCGGCCTTGCTCAGGCGGACCAGGCTTTCTGGCGAGCGGCTGACGGCATATTTCTCCGCCAGCAGGAGGATATCGCCGGGGTCGGGATCGAATTCGGTGGCCAGCACCTCGAAGAACTGCTGGAGAGAGGCGGTGGAGAGGCTTTGATAGCGGGCGAGCGCACGGGCGGCGATTGCCAGGCTGTTGGATTCGCCCTGCTCGGTCAGCAGCTGCCGGCAGTCGGTCAGTAGCAGGCCCAGTTCGCTGCGGTCGCGCTCGTGCTGGCGCGCCTGCAGGAACCGCTCAAACACCGATGGTTTCCGCCTCTGGCTGGGTAGTTCCGCGTGCGTGGTTGGCCGCCATCGGGGCCGCGCCGGAGGTCATCTCCGCCGCGGACGCAGTGGACGCAGTGGACGCAGTGGACGGCGCAGAGGCTGCGGGCGATTGGACGGGTTCGCCAGCCGCCGTGTGCTGCTTGATGAGCGCCGCCCGCCAGCCCTTCTGCTGGGCGAGCAGGTGATGGTGCATGACCTGCTCGGCGCTGTCGACGTCGCCCCGGCTGATCGATTTCATCAGGGTGCGGTGCTCGGCGAGGGACTGGAGCAACCGCCCCGGGGATTGCTGCGTCATGCCCCGGGCCAGGCGCAGGAACCGGCGCAGATCGCTGCTGGTCCGCAGCAGCCAGGGGTTGCCGGCAATCAGTTGCAGCTGATGGTGCAGGTCGTCGGCGGCCCGGTGGTAGGCGGCGGCGTCGCCCGCCGCCACGCAGGCTTCCATCTTCTGGTGGATCGCGTCCAGCCGGCGCAGGTCGGGGGCGGTCAGGCGCCGCACCGCCTCGCCGGCGCAGCGCGCCTCCAGCATCGCCAGCACCGGAAACAGCGAATCGATCTCCTGGGGCGCCAGTTCCGTCACATAGGCGCCCCGACCGGGCGCGAGCCGGACCAGGCCTTCATTGGCCAGCACCTTCAGCGCTTCGCGCAGCGGCGTCCGCGAGGTGCCGAGCTTGGCCGAGAGGTCGAGTTCGTCGATGCGATGGCCGGGAGGCAGCGACCGATCGAAAATCATGTCCCGAACCCGGTCGGCGACCTCGATGTGCAGGGAGGAGCGCGAAATCTTGTCGGTGGGATCCATCGGGTCTTCAGCCTCTCCGGTGAGGACGTCGCCGGCCACCCGTCCGGACGTCCGGACGATGCGACCACACCCGCTGGGGGCCGGGCGTCAAACGAAGCATTCTTATTCAGGACTGCTGCAACAAGAGCGCTGCTGTCAGTCGCCAGAGCAGGGGCGACAGCGGTTCGCCGCGAAGCCACCGGCTTCAAGTCGGTGGACTTCAGTACGTTTCCAGGTATCTACCTCAAGTCCCTGTCCGGCAAAACTGATTCAATAATTATAGTCCGGGCGCCGACCAGGAATTCCGCGCAAATTGTACTGCACGAGGCCGCGTGGATCGTCGGAACCAAGGCTGAGGACGGCGGGGGTGACATCGCGGGAAAAGCCGCGATCACGGCGCGCGGGCCAGCCAGTCGGAGGGCATCGAGTGTCACCCCGCTCTCCGGCAGGCGGGTGCAGGGATGGGCGGCGTTGCCCCAGTCGATGATCGTCGGCAGCAATCCCCCGCCGGCCAGCCCGCCGCCGGCGAGGACGGTCATGCGCCAGCGTAACTCGCCGCGGGTCATCGCCGTCGGCAAACCCGGGTCGTAGGCCAGCCTCGGCAGCACTTCCTCGAGGGTTGCCGGCGCCAGCACCCGGAACACGACGTGCAGCAGCACCGGACCGGCGGCAAGCGCTTTGGCCACGGGCGCCTGATCCAGCCCGAAGAGCTGCCGGCGGACCGCCTGCGCCGGATCGGGGGCGATCAGTTCGAGATAACTGCTGGCGCCCAGACGCAACAGGCGGTTGTGGGTGCCGAAGCCGGGGTGGGCGCCGCCGGCCGCCAGCGGCTGCCCGATCCTTTGCGCCAGCCAGGCCTCGCCTTCGTCGAGTGACCTTGCTGCAACGACCAGATGGTCCAGGGCGAGGGGTAACGAAGGCCTGGATGCGGCTGTCGATAGAATTGCCTCCATGCTTCAGTCCCAACAAGAGAATCTGGTACGACGCCTTCGCGAAGCCATGGCGGTAATAGGTGTGGATGCACTCACTTCCGCCAGAACCAGCATAGCACTCGACCGGCCGCGGCAAGCCGATCACGGCGATGTGGCCAGCAACCTGGCTCTGCAGTTGTCCCGGGTGCTGAAGCAGGCGCCGCGCCAGGTCGCCGAGACGCTTCTGGAGGCGCTGCTTCGCCTGGACGACAGGGCGATGATCGAACGCGCCGAGGTCGCCGGGCCAGGATTCATCAATCTCTGGCTGACGCCAAGTACCAAGCAGGCAGTGGTGGCGGCGATCCTGCGGGATGCCGGGCGCTTCGGCATCCGGGCAACCACCGCGACGCGAACGGTGCTGCTGGAGTTCGTCTCCGCCAATCCCACAGGGCCACTTCACGTCGGCCACGGCCGGCAAGCCGCGCTTGGCGACGTGCTGGGGAACATCCTCGCCACCCAGGGCTGGCAGGTGTCGCGGGAGTTCTATTACAACGACGCCGGCGCACAAATCGACAACCTGGCGTTGTCGGTTCAGGCGCGCTGCCGCGACATCGATCCAGCCGACGACGCCTTTCCCGCGGACGGCTATCGGGGCGAATACATCGGCGACATCGCCCGCTCGTACCTGGGCCGGCACACCGCCAGCGCCGCGTCGATCGGGGAGGTCACCGCCAAGGGGGATCCGGAGGACCTTGAAGCCATCCGCCGCTTTGCTGTCGCCAGCCTGCGCCGGGAGCAGGACCTGGACCTGCAGGCTTTCGGCGTGAGCTTCGACCGCTACTACCTGGAGTCGTCGCTGTACAGCGACGGCCTCGTCGCCCGGACAGTCGAGCAATTGGTCGCCGGCGGCAAGACCTATGAGCAGGACGGCGCGCTCTGGCTGAGGACCACCGACTACGGCGATGACAAGGACCGGGTCATGCGCAAGTCGGAGGGCAGCTATACCTATTTCGTGCCGGACGTGGCCTATCACACCACCAAGTGGGCGCGCGGGTTCACCAAGGCCATCAATGTCCAGGGATCGGACCACCACGGCACGATCGCCCGGGTTCGCGCGGGCCTGCAGGCGCTGAACTGCGGCATTCCTGCCGGCTATCCCGACTACGTCCTGCACAAGATGGTGCGGGTGGTACGAACCGGCGAGGAGGTGAAGATCTCCAAGCGGGCTGGAAGCTACGTTACCTTGCGGGATCTGATCGAATGGTCCGGCGACGGCGAGATGGTCCGGGGGCGTGATGCGGTCAGGTTCTTCCTCGCGTCACGCAAGGGAGACAGCGAGTTCACCTTCGACGTCGACCTGGCCCTGGCGCGTTCGGATGAGAATCCCGTCTACTACGTGCAGTATGCGCATGCGCGGATCTGCTCCATCCTCGCGGCCGATCCGGCCGGCACGGGAGGGGTGGCGGCTCCTGCCGAGCAGCTCCCCGCCGGGCAGCCCCCTGCCGGGCAGCCAGCCGCGGAGACCTTGTTGGCCCTGCTGACCACGCCTCATGAGTTCACGCTGATGGCCCGGCTGGCCGCTTTCCCCACGACGCTGGCCCAGGCGGCGGATGAACTTTCGCCACACCATCTCGCCTTCTATCTGAAGGACCTCGCCGCCGATTTCCACGCTTACTATAATTCTGACAGGGTGCTCGTGGACGATCCTGCGCTGCGTTCGGCACGGCTGTCCCTGCTTTTGGCGGTGCGGACGATCCTGCGCAGCGGCCTGGCGCTGATCGGCGTCTCGGCACCGGAGAAGATGTAATGAATGTGAGCAATCGCTTCCTAAATTCCCAATTGAAGGCAACGATCGGCGGGAGTCAGCAGGCCGGCGGCACGAGCCTCGGCATCCTGATCGGGATCGTCCTGGGCCTTGCCATTGCCGTGGTGACCGCGCTGGTCGTCACCAAGAGCACGC
>JACCRJ010000603.1 GCA_013813615.1 Lautropia sp.
ACGTGCTCGGCACCGATGTTGCCGCCGGCGCCTGCCTTGTTCTCCACCACGATGCCCGCCGGATAGGCGGGCCGCACCTTTTCCGTCAGGATGCGCGGCAGCACGTCGGCGGTGCCGCCTGCCGGGAAGGGCACAATCAGCTTGACGGTACTGGAGGGCTGGGCCAGCGCTGGGGCCCCGAGGGCGACAATGGTGACGGCGACCAAATTGAGGACGGTGCGCCTGCAGATAATCTGGTTCATGCTGTGAGTCTCCCTGTGAAAGGCCTGTGCTGGGTGAGCGGCTGATGGATCCGACTAGATCAGGTACGGCTCGCCCCAGGACCAGATCCAGGCATTGCGCACCTTCCAGATCTCGCCCGAGCTGCGCGAAAAGCAAGGCTATCCCGAAATCACTCCGGCCCTGCGAGCGCAATCAGAACGCCAGCATTCCCAGGAACACGCCGAAGATGAGAACGATGAGGAAGATCGCGATCGCGATAAAGAATAGAACCTTGGCGATCGACTTCGCTCCGGAGGCAACGCCGGTGAACCCAAAGAAGCCAGCGACAAGCGAAATGACGAAGAAAATGATGGCCCACTTCAGCACGATCTGCTCCTTTGTTGTGTTTCCTCGAGAGATGTTCCAATCATACAATTAGCCACCAACTCACTCTCACCTTGTCACCATGGCCACAGTCAGACAACCAGCGAACCCGGAAGCAGATCTGCGCGTCAAAGCGGTATTCGATGTCATCCGCGCGACCCGAAAGACTGACTTCGTCAATAACCTCTGGCGGTCTCTGGCGTTCGATCCCGCGCTACTGGAGAGCACCTGGTCCGAGGTGAAGCGAGTGATGGCAACCCCGTCGCACGTTGACCCTCTGACGAAGGAGATGATCTACATCGCAGTCTCCGTTGCCAACGCTTGCAGCTACTGCGTACATTCCCATACCTCGGCCGCTCGCGCCAAGGGCATGACAGAGGCCCAGCATGCCGAACTCCTGGCGATCGTCGCGCTGGCTGCGAAGACGAATCAGCTAGCGACGGGCTTGCAAGTTCCCCTGGATCCGGTGTTCGACGCCAACGCTTCTTCGTAAGTCAGCGCACCGGTCGGTCCCCGTCGACCGTTACCCGCAGCATCAGGCGGTCGAAGCCCGCGTAGTCGGGCACGGCACGGTGCATCGTGCAGCGGTTGTCCCACACAAGCACATCATTCGCCCGCCAACGCACCCGGCAGATCAGGTCGAAGCGGCCGCAATGGTCGTAGAGGAAGGCAAGTAGCGGCGCGCTCTCCTCCGTCGTCATGCCGTCGAAGCGCTGCGCATAGGTACGGTTGACGAACAGGTGGCGCCGGCCGGTCCGAGGATGGCGGCACACCAGCGGATGCACCACCTCCCGGTCACCGGCTTCGACGTCGAGGTCGGTGCGGGTGCTGGTCGCGTCGTAGCGGCGATTCTGGGCGCGGTACTGCGAACCGAAGATGCGCGTGCCGCTGTGCACGACGCTCAGTGGATCGAGCATCTCCCGGCAGGCGGGAGAAAGGGCGTCGTAGGCAGCGTACATGCTGAGAAAGCCGGTATCGCCGCCGTAAGGGGGCACCTGCCGGTATCCTGCGCACCGCGGCGAATGATCTGAACGTCGGGGAACCCCTCGCTGTGATGCAGTTGCGGAACGCGACCGACCGGTCCGAACAGCGCCGCGAACGCCCGGTGCGCCTCATGCGAGACATCCTGGTTCGGCAGGACGATCACCTGGTGACGCCCGAAAGCGTCGAGCACCTCTTGCGCCACTTCCGGCGTCAGCGGTTCGCGCAGGTCGATGCCGTGGATCTCCGCGCCGATCACACCGGTCAGCGGCTCGACACGGATGTGCCGCAAAGACGGGGTGGCGGCGGCACTCATTGTTCTATGGCGAGACCGGCCTCGCGGATGATGGTGCTGAACTTGCGCACGTCTTCTTCGAGCCACTTCTGCGTCTCGCGTGCGCCGACGAAGACGGGCTGCACGTCGATCTCCTCGAGCCGACGCATCACGGCAGGGTCCTCCATCGCGGTGCGGACCGCGTTCTCCAGCTTCTGCAGCACGGCCGGTGGCGTGGACTTGGGCGCGGAAAGGTTCACGAGTGCTTCGTTGCCGTCCAGGACCGGGAAACCGGCCTCACCGGTGGGCACGTGGGGCAGCGACGCCAG
>JACCRJ010000610.1 GCA_013813615.1 Lautropia sp.
GGTGAGGACGCAGGACTGGGTCGGGATCTCCAGCCGCGAGATCACCTCGTCGAGCATGCGCACCAGTCCCGAGAGCGCGGAGATGCTGTCGCTCGCAGGGTTGACGCCGATGACCGCATCGCCCGCACCGTACAGAAGCCCGTCCACGATCGATGCGGCGATGCCTCGCGGATCGTCGGTGGGATGGTTCGGCTGCAGACGCACCGCGAGACGTCCTGGCAGCCCGATCGTATTGCGAAAGCGGGTCACGATGCGGCACTTGCGCGCCACCAGTATCAGGTCCTGGTTGCGCATCAGCTTGCTTGCGGCTGCCGCCATCTCCGGCGTGATCCCGGTGCGGACGGCGGCAAGGGCCGCTTCGTCGGTCGCGTCGGACAGCAGCCAGTCGCGGAAGTCCCCCACGTTCAGGTGCGCGATCGGTGCGAAGGCCGCAGCGTCGTGGCCATCCATGATGAGGCGCGTCACCTCGTCGCTCTCGTAGGGGATCAGTGCCTCGTCCAGGAAGCGCTTCAGCGGCAACTGCGCGAGGCACATCCGCGCGGCCATCCGCTCGACCGCGCTGCCGGCGGCGATGCCGGCCAGCACGTCGCCCGAGCGCAGGGCCGTGGCCTTGGCCATCACCTCCTTGAGGTCGCGGAACTGCCAGGAGTGATTGCCGATGGTGTGACTGTATGGATGCCCGGATCGCATGGCCTCTCCAGCCGCTGCCGCCTCTACGCTTCTACGCTTTTACGCCACCACGCCACTACTCTACCTGCTGGCAGACGTCCACCCAAGTGCCGCCCACCAGTTCAGCCAGCCGCTGCGGCGAAACCCGCACCGCGGTGTGCACGCCACCGGCTGCCGGAATGACCTCGTCGAAGGCCCGCAGGGCCATGTCGCAGTAGACCGGCAGCGGCGTCGCCAGGCCGAACGGGCAGACCCCGCCGACCGGATGGCCGGTCAGGGCGAGGACCTGGACCGCGTCGAGCATCCGGGCTTTGCCGCCGAACACGCTCCTGAGTTTGCGGTTGTCCAGGCGCGAATCGCCGCGCGCGACCACCAGCAGATTGCGCTCGCCGACCCGCAGCGAGAGGGTCTTGGCGATCCGCCCCGGCTCGACCCCGTGTGCCTCGGCCGCCAGCGCCACCGTCGACGTCTCGACCGGCAGTTCGATCACCTCGATGTCCGGCGCCTTCTCGGCAAAGAACGCGCGCACCGTTTCAACACTCATCCATGCGGCTCATCTAAGAAGCGACCCGTCCAGCAGCCGCCGCGGATCCGGCTCCGCCGGTCATCCGGCTCCGCCGGTGGCGCCCCCTTGCGGGGAACTGCCGAAAGGCGCTTCGGGAGGAGCGTCACCTTCCTCACCGGTTCATCAGCTGACGCAAGTGCTGGCCGGTATAGCTTGCGGCAGTGTCGCAGATGGTTTCGAGCGGCCCCTGCGCGACGATCCGGCCGCCGCCGGCACCGCCTTCGGGACCGAGATCGATGATCCAGTCGGCGGTCTTGATCACGTCCAGGTTGTGCTCGATCACGACGACCGTGTTGCCGTGGTCGCGCAGCGCGTGGATGACCTTCAGCAGCAGGGCGATGTCGTGGAAGTGCAGGCCGGTGGTCGGCTCGTCCAGGATGTAGAGCGTGTGGCCGGTGTCGCGTTTGGAAAGTTCCTGCGACAGCTTGACCCGTTGCGCTTCGCCGCCGGAGAGGGTGGTGGCGCTCTGGCCGAGACGGATGTAGCCGAGGCCGACGTCGAGCAGCGTCTGCAGTTTGCGCGCGATCATCGGCACGGCCCGGAAGAAGTTGAAGGCCGCGTCCACCGTCATCTGCAGCACTTCGGCGATGTTGCGGCCCTTGTACTGGACCTCCAGCGTCTCGCGGTTGTAGCGGCTGCCTCCGCAGACGTCGCAGGGCACGTAGACGTCCGGCAGGAAGTGCATCTCCACCTTGATCATGCCGTCGCCCTGGCAGGCCTCGCAGCGGCCGCCCTTCACGTTGAAGGAGAAGCGTCCGGGCCCGTAGCCGCGTTCGCGGGCGGTGCCGACCTCGGCGAACAACTCGCGGATCGGCGTGAACAGCCCGGTGTAGGTGGCCGGGTTGCTGCGCGGCGTGCGACCGATCGGGCTCTGGTCGACGGCGATGACCTTGTCGAAGTTGTCCATGCCTTCGATGGCTTCGTACTCCGCCGGCTCCGCCTGCGATCGGTAGATGTGCCGCGCGACCGCCTTGTAGAGCGTGTCGTTGATCAAGGTCGACTTTCCGGAGCCCGATACGCCGGTCACGCAGATCAGCAGGCCGACCGGAAAGTCCACCGTCAGGTCCTTCAGGTTGTTGCCGCACGCGCCCTTGATGCGCAGCGCCTTGTCGCCGGGTGCCGCCTTGTCCGCCGGCACCTCGATGCGCAGCCGCCGGCCCAGGTACTGCCCGGTCAGCGATTCCTCGTTGTCGATGATGTCCTGCGGCGTGCCTTGAGCGATGATGCGTCCGCCATGCTCGCCGGCGCCGAGCCCGAGGTCGAGTACGTGATCGGCGGCGAGGATGGCGTCTTCGTCGTGCTCGACCACCAGCACCGAGTTGCCCAGGTCGCGCAGGTGCATCAGCGTCGCCAGCAGGCGGTCGTTGTCGCGCTGGTGCAGGCCGATCGAGGGCTCGTCGAGCACGTACATGACACCGGTCAGCCCGGAGCCGATCTGCGACGCGAGTCGGATCCGCTGCGACTCGCCGCCGGAGAGGGAGTCCGCCGACCGCTCGAGCGAGAGGTAGTCGAGCCCGACGTTGTTGAGGAAGCTCAGGCGGCTGCCGATCTCGCGGATGATCCGCTCGCTGATGGCGGCCTTGGCACCATCCAGCTGCAGCGTCTCGAACCAGGTGCGCGCTTCGCCGAGGGTCCAGCTGGTGACTTCCCAGATCGGCTTGTCCCGGCCGCGCGGGCCGACCCTCACGTGTCGCGCGTCGATGCGAAGCCGGGTGCCCTGGCAGGTGGGGCAGACCCGCGAGTTGAGGTACTTGGCAAGCTCCTCGCGGATATGCGCGGAATCCGTTTCCTTGTAGCGGCGCTCGAAGTTGGAGACGATGCCTTCGAAGGTGTGCTGCTTCGAGACCGTCTTGCCGGCGCCGCTGAGGTAGACGAACTGCACCTTCTCGGTGCCCGAGCCGAACAGTATGGTGTTGCGCACCGCCTCCGGCAGCTCCTCGAAGGGCTTGTCGATGTCGAAACCGTAGTGCAGCGACAGGCTCTGCAGCATCTGGAAGTAGAACTGGTTGCGCCGGTCCCAGCCGCGGACCGCACCGGAGCCCAGGCTCAGGTTGGGGAACTGTACGATGCGGGCCGGATCGAAGAACTGAACGACGCCGAGGCCGTCGCATTCCGGGCAGGCACCGAGGGGGTTGTTGAAGGAAAAGAGGCGCGGCTCCAGTTCCCGCAGGGACCAGTTGCAGATCGGGCAGGCGAACTTGCTGGAGAACACCTGTTCCGGTCCGCCGCCGGAATCGTCCATCTGCTGCGCAACGACCCGCCCCTGCGCCAGTCGCAGCGCCGTCTCGAAGGATTCGGCGAGGCGCTGCTTGACGGCGGGGGTCACCTTGATCCGGTCGACCACCACATCGACGGAATGCTTCTGCAGCTTGTTCAGCGCCGGTGGGCTGTCGAGCTCGTGGATCTGCCCGACCCCGGCGCCGCTGCCGCCGCTTTGGCCAGCGCCTTGGCCAACTGAACCGCCGGCCCCGCCCGGGGCGTCGCCGCCGCCCTTGCCTTCGGTCCGCACGCGGATCCGCACGAACCCCTGCGCCTGGAGGCTTTGGAACAGGTCGAGGTGCTCGCCCTTGCGGCCGGTAACCACCGGCGCCAGGATCATCAGCCGCGTTCCTTCCGGGAGCGCCAGCACCGTGTCCACCATCTGCGAGACCGTCTGCGATTCGAGCGCCTGCTCCGGATGTTCGGGGCAGTAGGGGGTGCCGGTGCGAGCGTAAAGCAGGCGCAGGTAGTCGTAGATCTCGGTGACCGTGCCGACGGTGGAGCGCGGATTGTGGCTGGTCGACTTCTGCTCGATGGCGATCGCCGGCGACAATCCTTCGATCATGTCGACGTCCGGCTTTTCCATCAGCTGCAGGAACTGCCGCGCATAGGCCGACAGCGATTCGACGTAGCGGCGCTGGCCCTCGGCATAGAGGGTGTCGAAGGCGAGCGACGACTTGCCCGAGCCGGAAAGGCCGGTGATCACCACCAGCTGGTTGCGCGGGATGTCGGTGGAGACGTTCTTGAGGTTGTGCGTTCGCGCGCCGCGCACGCGGATGAACTCCGCGCCCAGCGCGCGCGCGGCGGCGATCCTGCGCCTGCGCTCGGGATCCAGCGCGTCAGTATCCGGCGCGTCGATTTCAGGTGCGTTGCCAGCCGGTGCTCCGCCAGCCGGTGCTCGGCCAGCCGGTGCTCTGCCAGGCGGCGCCTTACTTGCCCGCGCCCCACGAGCCGGCGATTCGCCGGCCTGCTTCCTGCTCTTCAACGGTTCGATCGCGATTCCTCTGGCCAACCTGCAACTATACCTAATCGGCAAAGCCGGCCGGACCCGGCGGCGCTCCCGACCGAGGGGAGCGGGGCCCGATCCCGGGGCGCCGGCCTCCATCCCTGCTGCTACCATTCGGCTGATGGTGAGCGCAACGTGAGCAATACGTCGGTGAGCGACACGTCGGCCGACCGCGTCGACGACTTGCGCATGACCCCTTTCGAACGCAACGCCAGTATCTGGCTGGCGTTGCTCTATGGCTCGCGGATGCTCGGCATGTTCCTGATCCTGCCGGTGTTCGCGGTGCATGCCGCCGGCATGCCCGGCGGCAGCAACGCGGCCCTGGTCGGCCTCGCCTTCGGCATCTACGGGCTGACGCAGGCGCTGTTCCAGATACCCTTCGGCGCCGCGTCGGACCGCTTCGGCCGCAAGCCGGTCATCACCGCCGGGCTCCTGCTGATGCTGGCCGGCAGCCTCGTTGCCGCCGCTGCCGACACGCTGGCCGGACTCACTCTTGGCCGCGCCCTGCAGGGCGCCGGCGCGGTGTCGGCGGCGATCAGCGCCCTGCTCGCCGACACCACCCGCGATTCCCAGCGGACCAAGGCGATGGCAATGGTCGGTGCGATGATCGGCGTGTCCTTCGCGTTCTCGCTGGTCGCCGCGCCCCTGTTGTATCAGGCCGTCGGCCTCTCCGGCATCTTCGTCGTGACGGCGCTGCTGGCGGCCGCGGGCATCGCGATCGTCTGGTGGCTGATTCCGTCGCCCGGAAGATCGGGCGAGGCCGCGGTACGCAGCGCCGGGCGCAGCGGTCGCGGCAATGCCGACAGCACCGCCGCCGCCGGTAGCGGACCGCGCAGGATCCTGGACGCCGACATGATGCGGCTCAACTTCGGCGTCTTCGTCCTGCACCTCACGCAGATGACGCTGTTCGTCGTGGTGCCGGCGCGGCTGGTCAATCTCGTCGGCCTGCCGTTGTCCGATCACTGGAAGATCTACCTGCCGGTGGTGATCGCGTCCTTCGCGGTGATGATGCCGCCGCTGAACTGGGCGGAGCGGGCCGGGCGGCTGCGCGGCCTCTTCCTGTTCGCCATCGGCGGACAGTTCGTCAGCCAGCTGGGGCTTGCCTTCGTGCCGCCGGGACTCGGCTCGATGTCGGTGTTCCTGCTGGTGTTCTTCATCAGCTTCAATATGCTCGAAGCGCTGATGCCGTCGCTCCTCTCGCGGCTTGCCCCATCCAGTGGCCGCGGCACGGCGATGGGAATCTTCAGCACGACCCAGGCGCTCGGCATCTTCGCCGGCGGCGCGCTGGGCGGGCTGCTGGCGCATCGCCTCGGCGACGCCAGCGTCTTCGTTGCGTCGGCGCTGCTCATCGCAGTGTGGGCGGTGGTGGCCCGTGGCGCCCGACGCTGGCCCGGGCGCCATGGCGTCGTCGGCTCGGGGGTCTGAAGCGCGCCCGACCAGAGCAGACGTCAGGCGTAAGTCGCACGACGGCGAGGCCGCGGCAAAGCCGTCGGCCTCAAGGCACAATAGCGTCAGTCCCCTCGTTCGCATGCAGCCATGACAGTAGCCTGGCGGCGCCGTAGCGGTGGGACGGGCAGCACGTGCGATACGATTGACACGGTATTGACTGACAACGCGGGTAAACAAGACGGCTCGAAAGAGCGGAGGTATTCAAATGGCATCGGTGAACAAGGTAATCCTGGTCGGCAACCTCGGACGCGATCCGGAGACGCGCTACTCGCCGGACGGTGCGGCAATCTGCAACGTCTCGATCGCGACCACGTCGCAGTGGAAGGACAAGGCATCGGGCGAGCGCAAGGAAGAGACGGAGTGGCACCGGGTCACTTTTTATGGCCGTCTCGCCGAGATCGCCGGCGAGTACCTGAAGAAGGGGCGCTCGGTCTATGTGGAGGGCCGGTTGAAGACCCGCAAGTACAAGGACAAGGAAGGTATCGAGAAGTACGCCACTGACATCATTGCGGACCAGATGCAGATGCTGGGCGGGCGTGAGGGCATGGGCGGGGCCGATGCGGAAGGCGGCGGCTTTTCGGGACAGTCCGGTGGTGGTCGTGCCGGCGGTGGTGGTGCCCGCGTTGGTGCCGGTGCCGGCGCACCGTCGGGTGGCGCAGAAGGCGGCACCGCCAAGCGCCAGGCGCCCAATTTCGACGACATGGACGACGACATCCCGTTCTAGCGAATTACGGCACAGTGCGTCTGCCTCACCAGGAACCTCATGACGTTGACCGCACACTTGCCGACCCGAAGAACCCTG
>JACCRJ010000636.1 GCA_013813615.1 Lautropia sp.
GGTCGGCATCACACCGGAGTAATGACGCATGGCGATCAACCTCTTCCCAGTGACGCCTGACTTCGTGGCGGAAGTCGGGGACGTGGACCTGTCGAAGCCGCTGTCCCCCGAGGACGCAGACTCAATCCAGGCCGCTTTCCTGAAGTACTCGGTACTGGTGTTTCCGGCGCAGCAATTGAACCCCGACCAGCACGTCGCGTTCGCGGAACGCTTCGGGCCGCTCGAAGTCAACATCAATACGTACCAGGACGAGGTCAAGGCGGAGCGCATCGACAGCCGGATCTCCGACGTGTCGAATCTGGACCACGAGAACACGCTGCTGCCGGCGCAGAGCCGCAAGCGGATGTCGGGCATGGCCAATCGGCTCTGGCACACCGACAGCATCTTCCGTCATGTGCCGGCCCGCGCGTCGCTGCTCTATGCCCGCATCGTCGCGCCGATCGGCGGCCTGACGGAGTTCACGGACATGCGCGCGGCCTGGGACGCATTGCCGGAGTCGATGCGCCGACAGATCGACGGTCACATCGTCGAGCATTCGATCTTCCATTCGCGCGCGAAGGTCGGCGCCACCGTTTTCACGGAGCGTGAGCGGGCGTCGCTCCCACCAGCCCAGCAGGTTCTGGTCAGGACGATCCCGGAAACCGGACGACGCGCGCTCTACCTCGCCTCCCATGCGATCCGGATCATGGGGCTGCCCGAGGCCGACAGCACCCGGCTGATCGAGGACCTGATGGCGCATGCGACGCAGCGCCAGTTCGTCTACTCCCATCGCTGGCGGGCGGATGACCTGGTGATCTGGGACAACCGCTGCACGATGCATCGCGGCACGCGCTACGAAGAGCATCGCTGGAAGCGCGACATGCATCGCGCGACCGTGTCTGACGTGGGCAACTCGATCAAAGCGGTGGCCACCGAACCTGGCCGCCACCCACAGGAGCACGAGTGAACGCCCCCGGCCATCCCGATCTGCTGAGCCCCGCCCACGGCTCCGATACCCATGCGGTGCTGAACCAGGCGGATCCCGCCACCCGCCACAACGCCTTCAGCGACGACCTGGTCCTCGCGGCCGCGATCGGGCGGGAGGCGCGCCCTGGGCTGCGGACCGCTGCGCGGCCCTCGGCGCGCTCGCGGGCGACGAGCAGGTCCAGGAACTCGCCCGGCTGGCCAACAAGCATGTGCCGGAGCTGAAGACTCACGACCGCTTCGGCATCCGCATCGACTGGGTGGAGTTTCACCCGAGCTGGCATCAGCTGATGTCGCTTGCCTGGCGCCACGAAGTCCACAGTCTGGGTTGGCGCAAGGATGTCCGGCAGCCCCGTTACGCCCGCGCCTTGCTGTCCTACTTGTGGAACCAGGTCGAGCACGGCAGCGGCTGCCCCACCGGCATGGCCTACGCGTCCTACGCCGGGTTCGCAGCGGAACCGGCGCTCGGCATCTGGGCGCGACGCGTCCTCGGAACGGCGTACGACTTCAGCCGGCGGGAGGTGGCGCACAAGCCCAGCGTGGTCGTCGGCTACGCCATGACCGAGAAGCAGGGCGGCTCCGGTTTGCGGGAAACCCAGACAATCGCCGCCTTCTCGCGTACTGACAGCTACCACGGCGCCTCGGCGCACTGGTATGAGCTGCGCGGCCACAAGTGGTTCTGTTCCGTACCAGTCGCAGACGGGTTCTTCACCCTGGCCAAGGTCGACGGCGGCGTCACCTGCTTCTTCCTGCCGCGCACACTTCCCGACGGCAGCTTCAACCGGTTCCTGATCCAGCGGCTGAAGGACAAATGCGGGAACAAGTCGAACGCCTCGAGCGAGATCGAGTACGCCGGCACGCTGGCGATCCGGGTCGGCGAAGAGGGCAGGGGCATCCGCGAAATCCTCTCCCATGCCCATCTGACCCGCCTGGACTTCGCGGTCGGCTCGGCCGGCCTGATGCGCCAGGCCCTGACCCTGGCGCTGACGCACACGACCAGCCGCCGCGCCTTCAGCCGGCCAATCGCCGAGCAGCCGATGATGGCCAACGTGCTCGCCGACATGGCGGTGGAAGTCGAGGCCGCCACCTTGATGGCGTTGCGGGTGGCCAAGGCGACGGACCATCTCGAGACGAACGAACAGGAACGGCGACTCGCCCGGCTCGCGACGCCGATGGCGAAGTTCTTCAATTGCTCGCGCGCCCCGGCGCTCGTCAACGAAGCCCTGCAGTGCCACGGCGGCAATGGCTTCATCGAAGA
>JACCRJ010000105.1 GCA_013813615.1 Lautropia sp.
GTGGCAGCGCGGGCGCGAGGTCCGGCCGCTGCAGCGCCCGCCAGTCGATACCGAAGTCACCATTGCTGGACAGGAGCATGCCGCCGGCCGGATGGCGCCACGCGCCGACCAGGGCAGGCAGGCCGGCGATCAGGCGGGCGGCGTTAGCGCCGCCGCGGACCCGCTGCATGCCATAGTTGAGACGAATTGCAGCCGGCGCGAGCGTGCCGAAATCCCGCGCCAGCGCGTCGACGACAGCCGGGTCGATGCCGCAGACCCCGGCGACCCGCGCCGGTGTCCATCGATCCGCCCGCTCCAGCAACGCCTCGAATCCGACGGTGTGGTCCCGGATGTAATCGTGGTCGAGCAGCCCCTGACGCGACAGGCTGGACACCAGGCCCAGCGCGAGTGCCGCATCCGTGCCTGGAAGGAGCGCGATGTGCTGGTGGCACTTCTCGGCAGTCGCCGTGCGGTAGGGGTCGATGGCGATCAGCCGCCCTCCGAGCCGCTTGGCCTGCTGCGCGAAGGTCCAGAAATGCAGGTTCGACGTGATCGAGTTGGTACCCCACAGGATGATCAGCCTGGATTCGGCGAATCGCTCGACGTCCATGCCGACCGAGCCGCCCAGCGTGTACATCAGCCCGGTTTTGCCGGCAGAGGAACAGATGGTCCGGTCCAGGTGCGAGGCGCCGAGGCGGTTGAAAAAGCGCGCCGCCATCGATTCGCCCTGGACCAGTCCCATGGTGCCGGCGTAGCTGTAGGGAAGGATGCGCTGAGGATCGCGTGCGGCAATCGCCGCGAGCCGCTCGGCGATCTCGCTCAGTGCCGCGTCCCAGGTGATGCTCTCGAAGGCGCCACTCCCCTTCGGCCCGATGCGGCGCATCGGATGGAGCAGGCGGTCCGAGCTGTAGGTCCGTTCCGCGTAACGCGCCACCTTCGTGCACAGCGCACCATGGGTAGTCGGGTGGTCGGGATCCCCGTCGACCCGGGTAACCCGGCCCGCATCGACCGTCACCAGCAGCGCGCAGGTATCCGGACAATCATGGGGGCAGGCTCCCCTGACGGTGCCGCTCGCGGCTGCCGCCGAAGCCGGGCCGGCCTCCCCGTCCAGGGGGCGGGGCATTGCTGGTCTTGCGATCGGGATCATTCAGTAATGCTAAGCTAACAAACGACAAATCGAGGAGAACCAGTCATGTTGCTGGCAGAGGGAATACTGGACCTGCAGGCGGAAATCCAGGCCATCCGGCGGGACATCCATGCTCATCCTGAACTGCGCTTCGAGGAGCACCGCACGGCGCGGATGGTTGCGGAGAAACTGACCGGCTGGGGCTACGAGGTGACCACCGGAATCGGTGGCACGGGCCTCGTGGGCAGGTTGCGGCAGGGAACCAGCCAGCGGGCCATTGGTTTGCGGGCCGACATGGACGCGTTGCCCGTGCTGGAGCAGAACACCTTCGGCCACCGCTCCGTGCATGCCGGAAAGATGCATGCCTGCGGCCATGACGGGCATACCGCCATGCTGCTGGCCGCGGCAAAATACCTGTCGCGCCATCGAGACTTCGACGGCACCCTGAACCTGATCTTCCAGCCTGGCGAGGAAGGCGGCGCCGGCGCCCGAAAGATGATCGAGGACGGCCTCTTCAGCCGCTTCCCATGCGACGCGGTGTTCGGCGCGCACAACTGGCCCGGCATGAAGGCCGGGCAGTTCGGCGTGACCGCAGGACCGATGATGGGATCGAGCAACGAGTTCGAGATCACGCTCACCGGCAGGGGCGCGCATGCGGCCCTTCCGCATAACGGCGCGGATCCGGTCCTGACAGCAACCCATCTCGTCCAGGCGTTGCAGTCCATCATCACCCGCAACAAGAAGCCGATCGATGCGGCGGTCCTGTCGGTCACCGAGATCCATGCCGGCGATGCCACCAACATCATTCCGGAATCCGCGATCATCCGCGGCACGGTCAGGACCTTCTCGATCGAGGTGCTGGACCTGATAGAAACGCGAATGAAGGCCATCGTCGAGCAGCTGCCGCCCGCCTTCGGCGTGACCGGCCGCATGGAGTTCCTGCGCAATTATCCGCCCACCATCAATGACCCGCAGCAGACCGAGTTCGCGGTTTCGGTGATGCGCGATATCGTCGGCGACGACAATGTCGTCTACCCGATCGAGCCGACCATGGGCGCGGAAGACTTCGCTTTCATGCTGCTGGAGAGACCCGGTTGCTACATCTTCATCGGCAACGGGGATGGTTCCCATCGGGACGCCGGACACGGCATGGGGCCCTGCATGCTGCACAACCCGAGCTATGACTTCAACGACGAACTGATACCCATCGGCGCCACCCTCTGGACCCGTGTGGTCCAACGGTTCCTGCCGAAACAGGGCTAGTTTGCAGCTCGCCGCTCATCCCGCTCATCCCGCGCTTCTCGCGATCCGCGCCTGGCATGCGGATCTGACGGAGATCCGCCGCCAGATCCACCGAAATCCGGAGCTGGGCTTCGAGGAGCATCTGACCGGCCAGCTGGTGGCGCGGCAGCTGGAAAGATTCGGCGTCGACGAAGTCCACCGGGGAATCGGCAAGACCGGCCTCGTCGCGGTTATCCGCGGGCGCGGCACCGACAGTGGCCGAAGCATCGGACTGCGGGCGGACATGGATGCCTTGCCCATGCAGGAGGACAACGACTTCGCCCACCGCTCCTGCCTGCCCGGCATGATGCACGGCTGCGGCCACGACGGCCACACCACCATGCTGCTCGCCGCGGCGCGTTACCTGGCGCAGACCCGCCAGTTCAACGGCATCGCCCACCTCATCTTCCAGCCCGGCGAGGAAGGATTCGCGGGCGCCCAGGCGATGATCGACGACGGCATGTTCGATCGCTTCGCCTGCGACCAGGTTTTTGCCATGCACAACTGGCCGGCGCTGGCACCGGGCAAGGTCGCGGTGCGGCCCGGGCCGATGATGGCGGCTGCAGACAGGGTCTGCATCCGCATCGAGGGGCGCGGCGGCCATGGCGCACATCCGCACCTTTCGGTGGACCCGGTAGTCGTGGCGGCGCACATCATCACCGCGGCGCAGTCGATCGTGTCGCGCAACGTCTCGCCGATGCAGTCGGCGGTGGTCAGCCTGTGCTCGCTGCAGGCCGGCAACCCGGGGGCGTTCAGCGTCATTCCGCAGTCCGCCACGCTCACCGGCACCGTCCGCACCTTTTCGGAGTCGGTACAGGACATCGTCCAGAAGCGGCTCGCGGCGCTGTGCGGCAACATCGCGGCCGGGTTCGGCGCCACCGCGACGCTGACCTATGAACGCGTCTATCCCGCCACCATCAACGCCGAGGCACCGGCATTGTTCGGCCAGCGGGTTGCCGCAGAAGTTTTCGGTGCTGACAACCTCGTCACCGACCTGGAAGCGAGCATGGGCGCGGAAGATTTTTCGTTCATGTTGCGGGTGCGGCCCGGCGCCTACTTCCGCATCGGCCAGGGTGGCGCGTCCGCCGGCCGCATGCTGCACAACACCCGCTACGATTTCAACGACGAGATCCTGCCGCTCGGCGGCGCGCTCTTCGCGAGGCTTGCCGAACGCGCGATGCCTCTGCAGGCGGCGTGACGCCGAACTCCTCGCGGTCGCACGC
>JACCRJ010000109.1 GCA_013813615.1 Lautropia sp.
ACGTGCGACAGATGATCGAGATCGCCCGCACCCTGAATCCGGACATCGAGACGGTTGTTAGGACCCACAGCGAGGAAGAGGCCGCGCTCCTGCGTAACGAGAATGCCGGCACCGTGTTCCTGGGCGAGCACGAACTGGCGATGGCAATGACGCGGTTCGTGATGGAGAAGGTTACGGGGCCGGCAGGCGCTTGAGAGGCAACGCCGCCGGCCTCAGTTCTGGGCGTGATGAAAACGGCCGATGATGCTGGAGAAATCCAGCGCGCCGCTGCCTTCGGCGCTGTGCAAGGCGTAGAAATTGCGCGCGAGGCTGCCCAGCGGCGTGGCGGCGCCGGTGGCCAGCGCGGACTCCATCGCCAGGCCCAGATCCTTCAGCATCAGGTCTGTGCCGAAGCCGCCCGCATAGTTGCGCGACGCCGGCACGCCTTCCATCACGCCCGGCAGCGGGTTGTATTTCTCCAGCGCCCAGTTGCCGCCAGAACTGCGGCGCATGATCTCCGACAGCACCTTCGGGTCCAGGCCGTTGGCGAGCCCCAGCGCGAGGGCTTCGCTGGTGCCGATCATCAGGATTCCCAGGAGCATGTTGTTGCAGATCTTGGCCGCCTGTCCGGCGCCGGCAGCACCGGCGTGGAAGAGGTTCTTGCCCATTGCCTCCAGCAGCGGCCTGGCGCGCGTGAGCGCCTCCTCTTCGCCTCCGATCATGAAGGTCAGGGTCGCGCCGGCCGCACCGGCGGTGCCGCCGGATACCGGCGCGTCGATCATCGACAGCCCCTGCTGCGCCGCCGCCAGTGCGACGCGGCGCGAAGTGGCGGGCGCGATGGTGCTGCAGTCGATGACCAGGCTGCCCGGGCGGATGCCGGGCAACAGGCCAGGCTGCCCGTCGCTGCCCAGATAGAGTCCTTCCACATGCCGGCTGGCGGGCAGCATGCTGATGACCACCTCGGCATCGGCAACGGCTTTCGCCGCGCTCGCGGCAATCTCAAGCCCGGCTGCCGCGGCCTGGTCGCAGGCGCTCCGGGAAAGGTCGAAAGCGCTGAGGACGTGGCCAGCCTTCGCGAGATTCGCGGCCATCGGGCCGCCCATGTTGCCCAGGCCGATGAAGGCGACCCGGCGCACGTCGCCGGCGCTGCTGCTGTTGGTGCTCATGCGGTTCTCCGTAGTCTCAGCGCAGGTCGGCCAGCGGGTTGGCGCCTGCGTAGCGCGGCTTGAAGTGGTCCTCGACCAGCGCGGCGTCGACGTCCGCCAGCTTTGCAGGCTGCCAGCGCGGCTGCCGGTCCTTGTCGATCAGCAGCGCGCGGATCCCTTCGGCGAAATCCTGGTGCGCGCAGCAGCCTACCGCCGCGTCGAGTTCCATCTGGAAGACCTCGCGCAGCGACAGATGCCGGGCGCGGCGCAGAAGTGAGTATGCGAGGGCTGCGGAAGTCGGGCTGCCCCTGCGGAAATTCGATGCCGCGGCGCCGATCCAGGTGTCGGTGCCCGCCGCCTGCTCCAGGCGTGCGGCAATATCGGCCAGGCCGTCATGGCCGATCAGGACCCGGATCTCGTCGTAACAGGCGCGCAGGTTCGAAGGCGCGGTGGCAGGCGGTGTGGCGCCCGGCACATCCGCGGTCGGTGCCGCCTGCGCGTCTGCCGGTGCCGGCTGGCCTGAAGACCAGGCTTGCGCCTCGGTCTGCACCAGATGGCTCAGAACGACCGCGTCGGCGCCCGCGTTCCGGTGCCAACGGGTCCGGGCCATCGCCTCGAGCAGGCTGCCATGGGACGCCTGCGGCAACTGGCAATCCGCCAGCCCTGCGAACAGCGCATCGGCGGCGTTCAGTGGGGCGCCGGTGAGCGCGAGGAACAGGCCTGTGCGCGCCGGCATCCGGTTCAGGAACCAGCTGCCGCCGACGTCAGGGAAGAGCCCGATGCCGATCTCCGGCATGGCGATGCGGGTGCGTTCCGTGACGATCCGGTGCGAGGCGCCCGCCATCAGGCCGAGGCCGCCCCCCATCACGATGCCGTTGCCCCAGCACAGGAGCGGCTTCGGGTAGGTGTGGATCAGGTAGTCGAGGCGGTACTCGCGGGTGAAGAACTGGCGGGCGTAGGCGTTGGGCGCCCCGCCACAGTCGCGGATGCTCTGGTACAGGTCCCGCAGGTCGCCGCCGGCGCAGAAAGCCTTCTCGCCGGTGCCATCCAGCACCACTGCCACCACGTCCGGATCGGTGGCCCATTGGGTGAGCTGCGTCTGTAGCGCGTCCACCATTGCCAGCGACAGCGCGTTCAGCGCCGAGGGCGCATCGAGGGTGGCGATGCCCAGCCGATGGCCGCAGGCGGTGGCGGTTTCGCGGATCCGGATCGGGTCAGCCATTGCGCCACTGCGGCGTGCGCTTGGCGAGGAAGGCTGCCACGCCCTCGCGCTGGTCTTCGGTCTCGAACAGGTCCACGAAGGCCTCCCGCTCGGACGGCAGGTTGTGGACCGGCGGCAGCCGGCGGGCCGACTGGATCAGCCGCTTGCAGGCGGCAACGCTGCTGGGACTCTGCAGGGTCGCCGCCTGTGCGACAGCCAGGGCGCGATCCAGCACGGTGCCGCGCGGCACGACTTCTTCCACCAGGCCGATCCTCAACGCGGTGGCCGCGTCCACGCGTTCGCCGCAGAGGATCATCCGCTTGGCCCAGCCTTCGCCCACCAGCCAGGGAAGCAGCTGCGTGCCGCCTGCACAGGGCAACAGGCCGACCGCTGCTTCGGGCAGTGCCAGGACAGCCTGTTCTTCTGCGAGGCGGATGTCGCACGCCAGCGCGCACTCGAGGCCGCCGCCCATCGCATAGCCGTTGATGGCGGCGACCGAGACGCCCCTGAAATCCGCCAGGGCTTCGAAGGCCTCCCCGAAGCTGCGGGCGGTTGCACGCGCCGCAGCCCTGTCGCCGTCGGCGAAGAGCTTCAGGTCCGCGCCGGCGGAAAAGAACTTCTCGCCCTGGCCGGTGACGACCAGGCTGTAGATGTCCCGGTCGGCATTCAGTTCTCCAACCAGCCGCGCCAGGGCGGCCAGGCTCTCGCGGGTCCAGGTGTTCGCCGGCGGATTGGCGAGGGTGACGACGGCGACACAGCCCTGCCGCTCCAGTTCCAGTCCCTGCCGGTGCTGCTCGCCATTCATCGCGGGATCTCCAGGTTGGACTTCTCCAGCAGCCGGCGCGCCACGATCACCCGCATGATCTCGTTGGTGCCTTCCAGGATCTGGTGAACCCGTGCGTCGCGCAGGTATCGCTCAAGCGGATACTCCCGGATGTAGCCGTAGCCGCCATGGATCTGGAGAGCCTCGTTGCAGACGGTGAAACCGACGTCGGTGGCGAAGCGCTTCGCCATTGCGCAGTAGGCGGTCGCATCCGGGGCGCGGGCATCCAGCCGGCTCGCCGCCAGCCTGACCATCTGGCGCGCGGCGACCAGTTCGGTGGCCATGTCGGCAAGCTTGAACTGCAGCGCCTGGAAGTCCGCGAGCCGCTGGTTGAACTGCCGGCGCTCCAGCATGTAGTTGCGCGCTGCTTCCAGGGCGGCCTGGGCGGCGCCCACCGAGCAGGTTGCGATGTTGATCCGGCCGCCGTCCAGGCCTTTCATGGCAATGCGAAAGCCCTGGCCTTCCTCGCCCAGCCGCTGGGCCGCCGGCACGCGCACTTCCTCGAAGGTGATCGCCCGGGTGGGCTGGCTGTTCCAGCCGAGCTTCTCTTCCTTGCGACCGTAGCTGATGCCCGGGCTGTCGGCCGCGACCACGAAGGCGGAGATGCCGCCGGGGCCGCCGCCACCGGTTCGTGCCATCACGACCAGGACGTCGGTTGCGCCCGCACCGGAAATGAAGGCCTTGCCGCCGTTGAGCAGGTAGCTGTCACCGTCGAGTCGGGCGCTGGTCTGGAGCGATCCGGCGTCGGAGCCGGCGCCGGGCTCCGTCAGGCAGTAGGAGGCGAGCTTCGCGCCGCTGGTGAGGTCCGGACACCAGGCGGCAGCCACCTCGGGCTGCCCGAACTCGCTGACCATCCAGCTCGCCATGTTGTGGATGGTCAGGTAAGCCGTGGTGGAAGGGCAGGCGGCAGCCAGCTCCTCGAAGATCACTGCGGCGTCGAGCCGGCTGAGGCCCAGTCCACCGTGCGCGGTCGCGGCGTAGAGCCCGCAGAAGCCGAGCTCGCCGGCCTTCGCCAGTGTCTCCCTCGGAAAGATCCCCTCCGCATCCCAGCGGGCGGCATGCGGCGCCAGTTCACCGGCCGCGAACTCGCGCGCGGTCTGCTGAAATGCGCGCTGATCCTCCGAAAGCTCAAAGTCCATCGTCGACAACCATCCGACCTGGGCCCCCGACCTGCGTCTCAACCGGGCCGGCGCCGCGCATCAGCGCATGCTGATCGTGGTGTTGACCGCCCCGGATTCGACTGTCTCGTCGAACCACCGCGAGGTCACCGTCTTCGTCTGCGTATAGAAAAGCACAGCCTGCTTGCCATAGGGACCGAGGTCCCCGAGCTTCGAGGCGCGCGAACCGGTGAAGGAGAAGAGCGGCACCGGCACCGGTATCGGCACGTTGATGCCGACCTGACCGACGTCGATCTCTTCCTGGAACTTGCGCGCCACGCCTCCAGAGCGGGTGAAGATGCCGGTGCCGTTGCCGTGCGGGTTCCGGTTGATCAGCTCGATCGCGTCGTCCAGCGTCGGAACCGACAGGGTA
This sequence comes from Lautropia sp., assembly GCA_013813615.1. Taxonomy (GTDB): domain Bacteria; phylum Pseudomonadota; class Gammaproteobacteria; order Burkholderiales; family Burkholderiaceae_E; genus Lautropia. The sequence continues at coordinate 4,679 of JACCRJ010000109.1, forward strand.
CACAGGACCGGCCCGAAGATTTCCTCCTCGTATATCTTCATTTCCGGCTTTACGCCCGAGAATAAGGTGGGCAGGATGAAGTTGCCTGCCTCGTACCCGGCGACCTTGCCATTGCGGCCGTCGAGTTCCAGCTTGGCGCCCTGCGCTAGGCCTTCCTCGATGAGGCCGAGGATGCGTTGCTTCGCGGACCTGGAAATGACCGGCCCCAGGTCGGCGCCAGGCTCGTGGCCGGCGCTGACCTTGAGGGCCTGCGCCTTCCTGGCAAAGTCGGGAATCCAGTTGGCGCTCTCGCCCACGAAGATCACCACCGAGGTCGCCATGCAGCGCTGTCCGGCTGCGCCGAATCCCGCGCCGATCAGCGCGTTCAACGTCTGCTCCTTGGGTGCGTCCGGCATCACGACCACGTGATTCTTCGCACCCATCATGCACTGCGCCCGCTTGCCGGACTTGATAGCCCGGTGGTAGACATGGTTGCCGACCCGGGTCGATCCGACGAACGAGATCGCCTTGATGTCGGGATGGTCGCAAAGGCCGTTGACCACTTCCTCCGTGCCGTGCACGACGTTGAGCACGCCAGGCGGAATGCCGGCTTGCATCGCCAGCTCCACCAGCTTCATCGTCGACAGCGGATCCTGCTCCGACGGCTTGAGCACGAAGGTGTTGCCGCAGGAGATCGCCGTCGGGAACATCCACAGCGGAATCATCGCCGGGAAGTTGAACGGCGTAATGCCGGCGCACACGCCCAGGGGCTGCAGCAGGGTGTAGGTGTCGACCCCGGTTGCGACGTTGCGGGCTAGTTCGCCGAGCTGCATCGTGCCGATATTGGCCGCTTGCTCCACCACTTCCAGTCCGCGGAAGACGTCGCCCTCCGCATCCGCCAGGGTCTTGCCCTGCTCGGAGGTCAGGACCGCCGCGATCTCCTTCATGTTCTCCCGGATCAGCTGCTGGTACTTGAGGAAGATACGCGCGCGGGTGCCGATGGGCGCGTTGCGCCAGGTCTTGAAGGCCTTGGCAGCGGATGCCACCGCTGCGTTAAGTTCTTCCGGCGTGGACAGCGGTACGCGGGCGAGCAGTTCCTGGGTGGCCGGGTTGCGGATCTCACGCCATTGCGAGGTGCGCGACTGAACCAGCTTGCCATCGATCAGCAAGGGCACGGATGGGGCGTTCTCTGCGGACATTTCGGGTCTCCTGCAGTTTCGGATGGCCTGCGCCGTCGATGGCCTCGGCGGCGCTCGCGGCTGGCGGGGGTGCGTTGGGCCGGGCTGCTCTGTCTTCGGGCTGCCTGTCGGCACGCCGCAAACGGACGTAGGGAGATGGTACACAGAAGTCCGGGGGCAGTCAGAGCGGGCCGTTTTAGAATGTCAGTGGGCGCAAGGCAGGGCCGCACCTGGAACTGTTCGACGAGGCCGGCAGGCGGGTTGCGCGGTTCGAGGTGCGCCACCTCTGACGGCTCGGTTGCAAGCCCGTGGTTTCCCCGATGGGCCGGCCGTTGCCCCAATTGGTCCAGCCACTGTACTATCGCCCCGACCAAAGGCAGGACGACCGGCTGGACCAGGAGACGGGTCCTTGAGCCGGATACCTCGAGTGGCGCCTGCCGGGAGAAAAGCGGAGACACGATGTCGGATTCCATGCCCCACCAGTCATGCCTTCGCCCTTAGCAGGAGCCGGACGGCTCTATCGGCAGATCGCCGAGGAAATCCGCTTGCGCATCGCCGACTCGACCTTCGCGGCAGGATCGCGACTGCCCGCCGAGCGCGACCTCGCGCATCGCTTCGCGGTATCGCGCACCTCCGTTCGCGAGGCGCTGATAGCGCTTGAGCTCGGCGGCTTCGTCGAGGTCCGTGGCGGCTCCGGGATCTATGTCAGCAATCCGTTGCCCTTCATCCGGCCGCTCTTCGAGGCGGTTGACGCCGGTCCGGGCCCCTTCGAGCTATTGCATGCGCGGTGGCTGGTGGAGGGGGAGATTGCCGCGCTGGCCGCCCGCAGCATCGACGAGCCGACGCTGGCGCGCCTGGCTGAAGCCCTCCGTGTTCTGCAGTCGCCCGGCGCGAGCGCCCAGGCGCGCGACGACGCGGACCGCAGCTTTCATCTCGGCATTGCGGAGGCGACCGGCAACGGCGCGCTGATCCAGACGGTCAGGATGTACTGGGACCAGCGCCGCGGACCGATGTGGCAGAAGCTGGTGGAGCACTTCCATACGCCGCAACTGCGCGCTGTAGTGGCCGACGACCATGCCCGCATCCTCGATGCGCTGGCGATGCGCGCGCCCGCGCGCGCCAGACTGGCGATGCGTCGCCACCTGCTGTGCGTCACCCGGGAGTTCGGCAAGGAACGCGACACCACCGCCGGGGCGCCGACGCGGCCCCGCTCGCTGCGGGCCGGCATGCCCCCGCCGGGCAGACTTCGCGTCTGCGCGTCCGAAGACGGCAGTGCGCGACCGGGCGATGCTCAACAATTCCTGGTGGCCCGGGCGGATGGGACGACGAAGTCCGGCTTCAGAGCCCGGGTTTTTTGAAGGCGAACGACGGCGGCTGCAGTGCCGCCATGATTCCTGTAGCCGGCTGAGACCGGCTGGCTGGACCCACAATCGAGGAGACGAGCATGTTGAAGAGAAGTTTCTGCCGCATCACTCTGGCGGCCGCCGTGGCTGCCATGTCCGCTGTACCGGGCCTTGCGTCCGCGCAGGAGGCGGTCACGCTGCACGGCGCCTCCCAGTTCAACGACGACCATGCCTTCACCAAGACGTTGGCGAAGTTCGCGGAGCTGGTGAAGCAGTACTACGGCAAGCCGGTCAACTTCGTGCTGCACAAGAACAGCGAACTCGGCCTGGAGAAGCAGTACTTCGAATACATGGCCCAGGGCAAGGCGGTCGATTTCGCCGTCGTCTCGCCGGCGCACATGTCGACGTTCTCGAAGGCCGCGCCGTTCATCGATGCGCCGTTCCTGTTCCGCGACCTCGACCACTGGAACAAGGTGCTCGATGCCGACACCTTCAAGCCGATCGCCGACGAAGTGGCGAAGCGGGCGGACGTGATGCTGATCGGCTATGCCGGCGGTGGCGTGCGTAACATCTTCTCCAACAAGCCCGGTTCGAATCTGAACGACATCAAGGGCCTGAAGGTGAGGGTGCAGGGTGCGCCGATCTGGAGCCGGACGTTCACCGCTGTCGGCATGGCGCCGACCGTCATCGCATACAACGAGGTCTACAACGCGATTCAGAACGGCGTCATCGCCGCCGGCGAGAACGAGGCTGCCGGCGTCGAGCAGATGAAGTTCAACGAGGTCGCGCCGAACCTGCTGATGACCCAGCATGCCATCACGATCCGGCCGCTGTGCTTCTCCGGGAGAACGTTCAAGGGCCTTCCGCCGGATCTGCAGGCCGCTATCGTCAAGGCCGGCAAGGAAGCGGGCGCCTATGGGCGCCAGATCGAATCGAGCGAGGATGGGCAGAAGCTTGATGCGATGGAGAAGGCCGGCAAGCTCAAGCGGATCGCCTTCACCGACCGCGACCAGATGAAGAAGCTGGTCGATCCGGTCATCGCCGCCTACGCCAAGGAGATCGGCGCCGACGAGATCTTCGCCAAGCTCAACGCCCTGAAGTAGCGTCAAGCTGCAGTCGCCGGTGGCCTGCTTCGGCAGGCTGCCGGCTCCAGTCCGCCATCAATGCCCAACTCCCAACAACCCATGGCGGAGCGCCGATGAGCGCAAGCGCTGATACGAGAGCAACCAGCGGCTGGCGCCGCTTCACCGCCGGCTTCGCGCGCCTCCTGGACTGGTTGCTGATCGCCACCGTCATGATCCTGATAGTCCCCGTTTCCATGCAGATCTTCTCGCGGTACACGGATCTGATTCCTCCCTACATCTGGACCGAGGAACTTGCGCGATTCTTGTTCATCTGGATGATCATGCTTGGGGCGATGATCGGGGTGCGCGAGGGCTCGCACTTCGACGTCGACATCTGGCCGCGCCTGGGTGCGAAGGCCGATGCGGTGCTCAAGATGATCGCCAACCTCTGCACGCTCGTGTTCGCCCTGGTGTTCGTCTGGTCAGGCTACGAGTTCACCGCGTTTTCCATTTACCGGATCTCGGAGCTTGCCGAATTGCCCTTGTGGGTCATCCACATGGCCTGGCCGCTCACCGGTATCGCCTGGATCGTCTTCCTCGGCGAGAAGTTCGTCGACAACCTCCGCATTCTTTCCAGCAGACAACCATGATCGGCGCCGTCCTCTCGCCTTCGGTGGCGAGCCTGATCCTGTTCGCCGTCTTTTTCGGGCTGATGGCGCTGCGGGTTCCCGTCGCCTTCGCCCTCGGCCTCGCCTGCCTGCCGATCCTGCTGATCGAGCCGCGGCTGTCGGCCATGGCGTTGATGAGCGAAACCTTCAACGCCTACAACTCTTTCATCCTGCTGGCGGTCCCGTTCTTCCTCCTGACGGCCAACCTGATGAACGTCGGCGGGATCACCGAGCGCCTGCTGACGCTGTCGAGGACGATGGTCGGTCACTTCCCGGGCGGTCTGGCGCAGATCAACGTGGTGCTTTCGCTGTTCTTCGCAGGCATCTCCGGCTCGTCCACCGCCGACGCCGCCAGCCAGTCCAAGATCTTCATCGAGGCGCAACGCCGCGAGGGTTACCACGACAGTTTCTCGGTGGCGATCACCGCCGTGTCGTCGGTTCTGGCGGTCATCATCCCGCCGTCGATCCTGATGATCATCTGGGGCGGCGTGCTGTCGGTATCGATCGGCGCGTTGTTCCTGGCCGGCATCCTGCCCGGCCTGCTGCTGGTGGTGGTGCAGATGGCCACCGTCCACGTGTATGCCAAGAGCCGGAACTACCCGACCTATCCGCGCGCGACCTGGATGGAGTTCCTGAAGTCGGCGGCGGTGTCGATACCGGCGCTGATGACGCCGGTGATCATCATCGGCGGCAAGATCTTCGGCTGGTTCACCGCGACCGAGTCCGCGGCCATCGCAGTGCTCTACGCGGCCGCACTGTCGATCTTCGTGTACCGGGAGATCGATCTGAAGGGCCTGCTGAGCGCCTTCTCCGATACCGGCCGCTTTGCCGCCATCGCCCTGTTCTGCGTCGGCACCGCCAGCGCCTTCGGCTGGCTGATGGCGTACTACCAGATTCCGATGGCCCTGCTCAAGGGGGTCAGCGCCTGGGGCATGGGCCCGGTTGGTACCGCCTTCTTCATCGCCTTCGTCTTTTTGGTGGTCGGCTGCTTCCTCGACGCGATACCGGCAATCATCATCGTCGGCACCATCCTGCAGCCGATCGCTTTCGCAGCCAACCTCGACCCGGTGCATTTCGCGATGATCGGCATCGTGTCCCTGGCCTTCGGTCTGGTGACGCCGCCCTATGGGCTATGCCTGATGATCTGCTGCTCGATTGCGGGGATGCGGCTGAGCGAGGTGATCAAGGACGTCATACTGATGCTGCTGCCGATGATCGGCGTGCTGTGCCTGGTCATCGTCTGGCCACAGCTGGTCCTCTTCATCCCGAACCTGATCTCCCCGGAATTCCTCAAGTAGGAGAGCAGGTCCCTCAGGCAGGCAGCGGCAGGAAGGTCCGGCGCTCCGGGTCCGGGTTCACGGCAACCACTCAGGCAATCGATACGCAGTGTTACGTATTTTCCTCCCGGCGGCGCCCCTGTACAACATTGGGTTTCCCAAGGCGAACGAGGAGAGAAACACCCGTTGGCGAATGCTGGCCCATGAGGTGCTGGCCGGCAAGGCGATCGTGCTGCTGGTCGGCGCACTTCTGATCGGCGGGATATGGGGTGCCGAAGGGACCGAGTCGCTGAGCAAGTTCTACGGCGACCTGTTCAAGGGTCTGCTGTCGCTGTTCCTGCTCGGCATGGCATTTTGACCGCGTCGCGTTTCGATGACCTGCGCCGGGCCGGGCCGTATCTGGTTGGCTTCGGCATCGTGCTGCCGATCGTCTCGGCGGCCGGCGGCGTGTTGACGGGATGGTGGCTGAGCCTGTCGCTGGGCGTGACCTTTCCGTTCAACGTGCTGGCCGGCGTGCCGCTTTATCACCGGATGGCCCTGCTGATGTACCGTGGTGGCGGGCAAGCGGGGTAAGACCGTGACCATGAATCTCAACCGAACCAAGCTGGTCGTGCTCGTCTGCGAAGAAGCACTGGAAGCCATCGTCCCCCGATCTGCTCTCGACAGGCGCCAAGGGCTACACAGTGTGCGAAGCGCGTGGCCGGGGCAGCCGAGGCGTGCAGGACGGCCGCTGGCTGCTGTCGTCCAACGTGCGGGTGGAGATCCTGTGCCAGGAGGAAGTGGCGCAGCGCATCGTCGAGATGATCGTCACGAAGTACTCGGACAACTACGGCCTGGTGGTCTACATGCTCGACGTGGAGACCAGTCGAAGCAACAAATTCTGAGCAGTACCGGTTCTGTCGGTCGCACGGCGTGCAGGCGCGCTACAGTGGGGCGGGTTGAACTTCGGAGCGAGTGCGCATGGCTTGGATGTTCCTCAGTGGGCTGGTCGCGCTGATCGTGGGGGCCGAGTTGCTGGTGCGTGGTGCATCGCGGCTGGCGCTTTCGTTCGGCATTTCGCCGCTGGTCGTCGGCCTGACCATCGTCGCGTTTGGCACCAGTTCACCCGAACTGGCGGTCTCGGTCGGTGCCGCGCTGGAGGGCCGCACCGACATCGCCGTCGGCAACGTGGTCGGCAGCAACATCTTCAACGTGCTGTTCATCCTCGGCCTGTCGGCGCTGATCACGCCGCTCGTGGTCAACGCGCAGATCATCCGGCAGTAGGTGCCGATCATGATCGGCGCTTCGCTGCTGCTGCTGGCCTTTGGGCTCGACGGTCGGCTGAGCCTGCTGGACTGTGC
>JACCRJ010000114.1 GCA_013813615.1 Lautropia sp.
AGGTCCACGCCGCGATCGGCCAGGAACACGATGACCAGCGACGGCAGGCGCAGCTCGGCGAGCGATCGGAGCGCCCTGCCCGCCTGGTCGCCCGGCTCGATACCCGCCTTCACGTAGTCCACGCCACAACCGGCCACGGCCGCGGCCCGCGCACTGCGGGCCTCATGGTCGAAGGCGGCGAAGTCGCCGATAGTCGCGCTGACCGGCCGTTGCGGCCAGCGGCCGCGGATCGCACCGGCGATGCTCACGATGTCCGGCAGCGCAAGCCCGCCGAGCGAGCCGGCTGAAGGCTCCTTCAGGTCGATCAGGTCGGCGCCGGCAGCGGCAGCCTGCAGCGCTTCCTCCAGGTTGCGCACGCTGGCGAGCAGGGATATCAACACGGCTCCTTATGTCTCCTGGCTCACGAGTCCGGGACGATCCTGCTCGATCGCCTGCAGCAGCCATTGCCACGCCTGCAATTCTTCAGGCCCCGCAGTCTTGTCGACGGCGATCCGCAGATAGGCGATCTCCGCCGCGATCTTGGCCGGGTCCAGCATCCCCAGGCGGCTCACGAGCACCGCCGCCTCCAGCACGGCAGCCTGGGCGCGGTTGAAACCCGTGAAACCGGCATGATGCGCTTCGTGCACCCGGCGCATCAGCAGTTGCGGGCGCAGCGCATCGTCTGTGCACTCGACAAGGCGCAGTTCCGAATGGGCGAGGCAGGAAACCAGCCGCGCACCCGGCAGGGTATCGGCGGGCACGGTTTCCCATTCCCGCCGGCCGGTCACGCAGCCCGCGAAGATCCGCACGTCCGTGGTGAAATTGACCACCGCCGTCCGGCTGGCGAGGATGTTGTCCAGCGTCACCGACGGGCGGAAGGGCTTCAGCAGGATCGTCTGCGGCGTCATCGTCACGCCCATCGGCGCCACGTGGACGACGCCGTCGGGCGAGGTGGTGGTGACGACGGTCTCGTGGATCACGGCTGCGGATCCGAAGGCCGTTTCATGGTGGTCCCCGGCGCGCACCAGCTCTCGAGATCTTCCGCCGCGCCGCGCGGTACTGCGCAGCCCCAGTCCAGATCCTGGTCCTGCACATAGCGCTTGCCGAGTCTGAACGCAGACTCCGCATGCGCGAGTTCGACACCCATGTAGAAGGCGTGGCTGCCGTCCTGCTCCAGCTGCAGGCGTGGCCACAGTGCGAATGCGCCGGACTCGACGTGATGGCCATCCCGGTTGTAGACGTGGATGCCGTCGCTCGCCACCTGCACGCGGAAGTTGGGGTCGCGGATCTGCGCCGCGATCTCGGCGATCTCCTCCGGCGTATCCGAGTAGGGCTGCCGGGCGTGCACCGTCATCAATTGATCGGTAAAACCTTTCGGCAGCGTGCGCTGTTCGCGGGCGGCAAACATCAGGCGGCGAGCGACGTCGGCTTCGCGGATCGCGCGGCGCGCATGGTTGCTCACCTGCGTCGTGAGGATCGCCGACGCATGCAACTCCGCGCAGATGCCCAGCAGCAGCGCGTTGATGCCGCTGGTGTCGGCCTCCGTCAACTCTGTCAGGTTGCCGATGCCGACCAGTATCGGCGCTGCGGGATAGCGCTCGCGCAGCCGCTGGTAGCGGCACAGCGATGCCAGCAGGCCGAAGGGTAGCGGGTCCAGGATCGGATCCGCAAGATAGCGGCGCCCTGCTCGCTCGAGGCGGTCGATCGCCTCGAAGAGCGACGTGTCGTCCCCCGGCTCACGCGATACCAGCACCGGCGTCGACCCCACTTCATCGGCGATCCACAGCGTGTCCAGGTTCAGGCTCAGCAGGAAATCCGCGCCTGCCCGACCGCCTCTGAGGAGCTCTTCGCTGTCCATCGAGTCCACGCTCACGCGAAAGCCTTCAGCCTGAAGAGCGCCGACCGCTTCCTCCAGGTGGGCAAAGGGTGTCTCGGGCAGCCCGCCGAGGTCGATCACATCCGCCCCTTCATCCCGGAACTCGCGGGCACGGGCGCAGATCTCATCGACTGTCAGCCGCGGCGCGTCCACGATCTCCGCGAAGATGTCGATGTCGAAGGCCGACAGATCGACAGGCTTGGCCTTGCGGTTGAAGAACTGCGGCAGGTCCTTCAGATCCTCCGGCCCCCGCTCGAAGGGAATGCCGAACTGGCCGCTCAGGCTCTGGAGGTCACCACGGCAGCGCCCGGGGACGATCACCCGATCCACCTGCAAGGGTGGGGGCAGGCGCCGGCGGATCAGTTCCGCCGTCATCAGGGCGGCGACCTGCACGCCGATCTCGCGGACCTGCCACGTGAACAACGGCGGTTCGATCGACTGCAGCACCCGGTGCAGTGCCTTCTCGGCCAGCCGGCCCGTCAGGAAGAGGATGTGTTCCATTGCAGGCCGCAATCCGCAAGCCGCCGGTCCAGCGCGGCGCGAAGGTCCTCGATAGAGCAGGCGACTCGAACGTGATCGATCGCCCGCAGGCGTTCCACGTTTTGCAGCTCGATATTGCGCGGCATCAGCTTCACCCAGCCCTGCGGACCCATGGTGACGACAACCGGCTCGGTATCGCAGGCGAAGACGATGCCCGGAATGCCGAGCTTTCCGGACTGAGCGAGCATGTTGCTCGGCAGCGAATCGGAGATGCCGAATGCACACTTGGCCACCGTGTTGCTGGTCGCAGGCGCGATGACGACGGTGTGGTAG
>JACCRJ010000137.1 GCA_013813615.1 Lautropia sp.
GGGTACGCACCTTCGCCGATTTCTTCAGGTGCCGGGCCCGGTGCAGATTCTCGCTGTTGAGCAGGATCAGGAACGACGGGTTCTCGATGTAGTAGTTCCAGGTGAAGGCGATGAGGCGCCGGATCGCCTCCGTCGGCTCCACCTGCGTCAGGTTCAGGTTCTGCTCCTCGCCGCGGATCTTCTCGTAAGAGCGCTCGAGGACCGCGAGGAACAGGTCTTCCTTCTGGCCGAAGTAGTAGTAGAGCATCCGCTTGTTGATCCCCGCGCGTTCGGCGATCCGGTCGACCCGGGCGCCGCCGAGGCCGAAGGCAGCGAACTCATCGGTGGCGGCGGTCAGAATCGCCTCCCGGGTGGCCTCGGGATCGCGGCTCGTGGTCCTGTCCCGCGCCGCGGCAGCTTTGAAGGTCTGGGCAGCTTTGAGCATGCCAGATACTACCCAACCGGCCGCGTGCGGTACAGTGAACCGGCCCGCTGTCCGGACCTGCGTGGTCCGGTCATGCGCTGTCCAGTCTGCTTCCCGGCCGTATGCGCTCCGACCCTTGCTAGCCATCTTCAACGTCACCGTCCCGTTCTTCGCGCTGGTGCTGTGCGGATACCTCGCCGCCCGCGGCCGGCGCCTGCCGCTGGCGGCGGTGGGGCCGCTCAACAGCTTCGTGCTGTACTTCGCGCTGCCTGCGCTGCTGTTCCGGTTCGTCGCGAACTCGCCGTTCCGGCAGATCGCCAATGCCCCGATTTTCCTGGCCTACGGCTGCGCAGGCATGCTGGTCTTCGTGCTCTGCGCCGTGCTGCTGCGGCGCTTCAACCGTGAGGGATGGCGCGACGCGGCTTTCGGGGCCCTGGCTGCAAGCTGGGCGAACTGGGGCTACATGGGATTCGCCCTGATCCCCGCCATCCTCGGCGAGGAGGCGATCGGACTGGTCGTCGCAGCCGGGATTGCCGACCTCGTGCTGGTCGTCTCTGCGGCTCTGGCGCTGGCCTCCTGCGAAGGCCGGGGCGGCGAGCACTGGACCCGTGCGGTCAAGGGCGCGCTGCAGGGCATCGGCCGCAATCCGCTGATCTGGGCCATCATCGCCGGCTTATGCACGTCGGCCTTCGGCCTGAAACTGCCGTTTGCGATCGACGAGTTCCTGCGGCTGCTCGCCACCGCTGCCGGCCCGGTCGCCCTGTTCGCGATCGGAGTCTCGCTCTACCTGCCGGGGCCGCTCAGGCTCGCGCCGGCAACCTGCCTCATCGTCGCAATCAAGCTGGTCCTGCATCCCGTGCTTGCCTGGGCCGTGGCGACCTCGGTGCTGGGACTGACCCAGAGGGAAGCGGCCGTTCTGATGCTGATGGCGGCCCTGCCGGCTGCGGGGACCGTCTTCCTCTTCGCCGAGCAGCAGCAGGCGGACGCTGAGCGAATCGCCGCGGTCATCATGCTGTCGACGGCGCTCGCCTTCGGCTCGTTTTCGGTGTTTGCCGCGCTGGTAAGATAAACCGGTGCCCTGCGCGAGCCGCAGCCGATGCGCACGGCTTGCCGCCCACCCTTTGCCAATGGGACCTGCGACGAAAGTTGCAGGCTGCAACCATCGATACACCCTGGTACAACGAGCCTCTCGTGATCGGCCTGTCGGCCTTCGACCTCGGCCTTGCGGCAGTCGTGGCGCTGGCCAGCTACGTCGCCATGCTGACCGCCCTTCGCGTGGCCCGCGCCACTTCCCTTCGCCTGTCCAGCCATGGCGACCTGCATGGCGCCGGTTCGGCCGCCGGGGTGATCGCGGAGATTCTCGGCGGTACCAGCCAGCGGCTTATGCTGCTCACCGCCCTGCTGATCGGCGTGGGCACGCTGCATCTGGCGGAGCCGTGGAGCAACCGGGTCAGCCATCTCTGGTTCCTCACGCTGATGCTGCAGTTCGCGCTGTGGGCGAACCGGGCGGTGACGCTGGGGCTGGGCCGCTACTTCAAGCGCCACGCCGGCGACGGCGGCCCGGCAAGGGCCTCATCGACGCTGCTGTCGTGGGCGCTGAGGACCGCGCTGTGGGCCGTCGCGGCGCTGGCGGTCCTCTCCAACGTCGGCGTGAACATCACCGCTTTCGTCGCAAGCCTCGGCATCGGCGGCGTAGCAATCGCTCTCGCCGTGCAGAACATCCTGGGCGACCTTTTCGCCTCGCTGTCGATCGCCGTCGACAAGCCGTTCGAAGTCGGCGACGCGATCGGCGTGGGCGCGGTCTCCGGCAACGTCGAATACGTCGGGCTCAAGACCACCCGCATTCGCTCGGTCGATGGAGAGCAGGTCGTCATGGGCAATGCGGCCCTGCTCAAGCAGACGGTGAGCAACTACAAGCGGATGGCGACCCGGCGGGTGGTCCTCAGCTTCGGCGTCACCTACGACACGACGCCGGAACAGATGGAAGCCATACCCGCGCTCTCAAGGTCGCTGATCGAGGCCGACGAGCGCGTGCGCTTCGGCCGGGCCCACTTCAAGAACTTCGGCGACAGCGCCTTGAACTTCGAGGTCGTGTACACCGTGCTCTCGCCGGACTACGACCTGTTCATGGACCTGCAGCAGAAGTTCAACCTGCAGTTGATGCGGGAATTGAAGCAGATCGGTGTGGCGTTCGCCTTCCCTAGCCGGACGGTCTACCTGGCGGGCGAGGCGCAACCCGCCTTGGCCGGACAGTCGGCGCCGGTGCCACTGCCCGCTGCCCGGAATCATCCGTCATCAGCGACGCCGGCCGCGCAGGCCCCTATCTAGCTCGTCTCCAGCAGGAACGTGGCCTCGTGGTCCTGGGCCAGCGCGTCCGCCAGCCACGGCATCGCCTGACGCAGTGTTTCCGCCAGGGTCCACGGCGGATTGACGATGAACATGCCGCTGCCGTGCAGCCCGTAGCCGTCCGCGGCGGGCGCCTTGACCGTCAGGCTGACGTGCAGCCAGTCGTCGGCGCCGGCCAGCCGGAGCGAGTTGGGCAGCTGGCGGGATTCCCGCCGCTGCACCAGGGGATACCAGATCGCGTAGGTGCCGGTGGCAAAGCGCGTCAACGCATCGACCAGGGTCTGCTTGGTGCGCTTGTAGTCGGTCTTGTCCTCATAGGAAGGATCCAGCAGGACCAGACCCCGCCGCGACGGCGGCGGCAGCATCGCCTTCAATCCGTCGAACCCGTCTCCGGGATAGGCGATGGCGCGACGCTCCTCGCCGGCGAGGTTCTGCTGCAGGATCCGGATCTCGGTAGTGTGTTTCTCGAAGAGCCGCAGGCGGTCCTGCGGCCTGAGCATCTGCAGGGCGATCTTCGGCGACCCGGGATAGGTGCGCAGGCTTTTCGCGCCGTCGTTGGTCAGCCGGACCTGAGCGACGTAGGCTTGCAGCGCCTTCGGCAGGCCGCGCTTTGTCCATAGCCGGCCGATGCCGCTTTCGAACTCCGAATTCTTCAGCGCAGTGCTGTCGGTCAGCGCATAAAGGGCCGCGCCGGCGTGGGTGTCGACGTACCAGAACGGCTTGTCCTTCTGCAGCAGGTATCCGAGCAGCTGAACCAGGAGGAAATGCTTCAGTACATCGGCGTGGTTGCCGGCGTGAAAGCCGTGTCGGTAGCTGAGCATGCCGGATGGTAAAGCAGGCGCGCTGCAGGATCTCGACTCCGCCAGACGGCAAGCTGGTACTCTTGCGCAAGGCCCCGCAGGAGCGCATCCATGGCAATACCTTCGCAGTCGTCTCAACCCCTGGAGAACCAGCCGCGCGAGGCCGACATCGACATCGTCGAGGCGCGACGTCTGCTGGCGGCACTGGAACGGGACGTGCAGGGGCTGGACGGCGACGTACCGGATCTCGACCTGCTGCGCGCGGAGATCCGCGAGCTGCGCCAGGTGCTGCATACCGACAGCAGCACCCATGAGCAGATGCACTCGGGCCTTCACGGCATGCGCGATCGACTGCACGACTTCCCGGAAGAACTGAAGGGCGACGCATTCCAGGTCGGCAGGTATCTGGCGGAACTCGGCCGCATCCTCGGCCTATGAGAGGCCGGTGCCAGCCAGCTACTGCGGCTTGATCAGCGAGCGGGCGCGCCGCTGTTTCACGATCACCACCGGAGGACGCTCCGGGGCCCGGCGCGGCGGCTCGGGCGGCTCCGACGGCTCGGGCTGTCGAGGGCCCTCGGCGGGATACGACTGATGCGGCGTGCGGCTCTTGAAGGCCTTGCCGCCCCCCCGCTTCTGCGCGCGGACCACCGTGCTGATGGCATGATGGTAGATGCCGATGTCGCCGCTGCGGGTCTGCAGGAGCATCATGCTCGCGTCGAACGAGCGGATCTGGCCGTGCAGGCAGGTGCCGCCGATCAGGAAGACATCCACCCAGGTACGTTCGCGCCGCAGCCGGTTGAGGCTCGCGAACTGCTCGTTCTTGTGCGCCGTCAAAGGCTGGGAGTTGCCCGCGTCGGCGTCCGGTGCCACTGCCTTCGAGTCAATCACTGGTCAGCCCTCTCTCACCGCTTGCCGGCACCGGATGCGCCGTGGATTCCTGCGCTCCGCCCGGGCGTGGTCCGGTGGATGCGCAAGGCAGCGTCAACATGATAGTGCGTTGCAGCATCGATCGTCCCACAGCCGCAAGATTAGCGCGCATTGAGCCGGTTGCAAACCGCTAATCGGATACGCGGGTAGGCACTGCGGCCGCTCAGCCCGCTGCAGCGGCAGGTAAGCCCGGCTTGATCAGTGCTCCTCTGCGGATTTCGCGCGGCGGCGATTACACGGATTCGAGCCGGCGAGCGGTGTGTGCTCGGCCGGACCAGCCAGTGGGTCAGCTGCCGTCGTCCGACGAATGTGAAATCAGGCTGCCATCCTCGCCATAGGTGAAGAGCGAACCGTGCTTGCGGACGGTGACGGTGGAGGGGGTATAATTTATCAGGCCGTCGCCGTTCTCGGTGCCCACCGAGATCCGGGCGGTCACCTCGCCGCTTTTTCCGTAGACATAGACGCGTCCGTCACGCGTCACCGCATCGCTGATCGACATGGGGTTTCTTCGCCTTCAGGAAAGCCGAATCAAACGACGAGAATAGGGGATGCAGACGAAGCCTCAAGCCAAACTGATATTCCCGACGCGGAAATAGCGCGCGTCCGGCTGCGGGCATGGCAGGTGCGCTCGCGCCTCGACTGGGTCGAATGAATCCCTGTCAAGCTCAGTGCAGAACGACGCTCTGGCGGTACAGCTGGCCGACCAAGTCGCGGACCGAATGTGCGGTGTCTTCCGGGCTCTCGTACGGGTCGCCGACTTTGTGCAGGGAAGACTGCAGTTCCTTGCCCAGCCGCAGCGTGTCGGTGGTTTCGGTCACGGCAAAGACACCCTCTTCCTCGCCGATATCGAGAAACCAGAGGAGGCCGTCTTCACGCTCCAGCGACACCACGGATTGCGAGGCCGCTGCAAGCAGGGCCTGGGAGATTTGTTCTACGACGATTTCGTCTGGCGACACGGCAGTCTCCCAAGAGGGTACTTCCACCCAAGCACACGGCGTGCCTAGGATTGTTTCATGGAACATGAGGCCGCACGCCGGCAAATCAATGGCCGAGAGCGTAAACTCGCCCGACTCCCGTGCCATTCGTCTGATCTGCCAACCGCCACTGGGGCGGGCAGACGCGGGTCCGCGTAGGAAATGCGTTGATCTGAAGCAACCTGACGCGCTTGGGGCCGATCCTGTCAGCCAAGCGCCGAGCTAGCGGGCGCTGGGATCAGTACCCTGGCCGGC
>JACCRJ010000138.1 GCA_013813615.1 Lautropia sp.
GTAGCGGCTTCCCGGGCCACCCTCCTCAGGCTGTAACCTGCAGTCTGCAAGTGCGGCGCCGGCAACTGGCTCACATGATCTGCCCCGACCACCCGGCGTGACTGCTGGCGCAGCGGGGCAGGCGATCGAAGGATCACACCGATGACCGAGATGGAATTCAAGGCGCTGGCGGCGCAAGGCTACAACCGGATCCCGCTGCTCGCGGAGGCACTCGCGGACCTGGACACGCCGCTCGGCCTGTATCTGAAACTGACCGAGCCGGCGCAGCGCGCAAACACCTTCCTGCTCGAGTCGGTGGTGGGGGGCGAAAGGTTCGGCCGCTACTCGTTCATCGGCCTGCCGGCTCGGACCTCGGTGCAGTCGCACGGAGACCAGATCGAAGTGATCCGCGACGGCGAAGTGATCGAAACCGCGCGGGGCGACCCGCTCGAGTTCGTGCGGCAGTTCAAGGCGCGCTTTCGCGTCGTGATGAAGCCCGGCATGCCGCGCTTTTGCGGGGGTCTCGCCGGCTACCTCGGTTACGACCTGGTCAGGTTTATCGAGCCGAAAATCGGCAAGGTACAGAAGCCGGATCCGATCGGGGTGCCGGACCTCCTGCTGATGGTGGTGGATGAGCTCGCCATCATCGACAACGTCAGCAGCACGCTCTACCTGCTGGTCTATGCCGACTCGACGCAACCCGAAGCGTTCGGCAAGGCCCGCCGGCGGCTGCGCGAATTGCGCCAGCGCCTGTCGATGCCGGCGCTTGCGCCGGACGACGATTCGCTGCATCCACGTGGCGAATCGCCGGCGCCGACGCCGATCGAGCGGCCCTTTGGAAAGGCGGATTACCTGGCGACCGTCCTCGAAGCGAAGGAGCATATCGTCGCCGGCGACCTGATGCAGGTGCAGATCGGCCAGGTGTTGCGCAAGGCCTTCCGCTATTCGCCGCTGTCCCTGTACCGGGCGCTGCGTTCGATCAATCCGTCGCCCTACATGTACTACTACGATTTCGGCGGCTTTCAGGTGATCGGTGCCTCGCCGGAGATCCTGGTGCGCCAGGATATGACGCCGCGGCCGATGGTTACGCTGAGGCCGATCGCCGGTACGCGCAAGCGCGGCATGACGCCGGCCGACGACGATCGGCTTGCGGCCGAACTGCTCGCCGACCCGAAGGAATGCGCCGAGCACCTGATGCTGATAGACCTTGCCAGGAACGACATCGGCCGGATTGCCAAGGTCGGCACCGTCAAGGTGACGGAGCACATGGGGATCGAGAAATACTCCCACGTGATGCATATCGTCTCCAACGTCGAAGGCGAGCTCGACCGTGAGATGGACGCGATCGACGTGCTGCGCGCCAGCTTTCCCGCCGGTACCCTGACCGGCGCGCCGAAGGTGCGCGCAATGGAACTGATCGAGGAGATGGAGCCGACCAAGCGCGGCATCTACGGCGGCGCCTGCGGTTACCTGAGCTACTCCGGCGAAATGGACGTCGCCATCGCCATCCGCACCGGCGTCCTCAAGGACGGCATGCTCAACGTGCAGGCGGCGGCTGGCGTCGTCTTCGATTCTCAGCCGGAAGCCGAGTGGCAGGAGACGGAGGCCAAGGCGCGGGCGGTGCTGCATGCGGCGGAGCTGGTGGAGTCGGGCTTGAGCCGTGGCGACTGAGGAGGCGGAAGAAATGCTGCTGATGATCGACAACTACGACTCGTTCACCTTCAACCTGGTCCAGTACCTGGGGGAACTGGGCGAGCAGGTGCAGACGGTGCGAAACGATTCGGTCGGGCTGGCGGAGATCGAGGCGATGGCACCGAAGCGTATCGTGATCTCGCCGGGGCCCGGTACGCCGGCCGGTGCCGGCGTATCGCTGGAGGTGATCCGCCGCTTCGCCGGCAAAGTGCCGATCCTCGGCGTCTGCCTGGGCCACCAGGCGGTCGGCCAGCACTTCGGCGGGAAGGTGATCCGCGCGCAGAGGGTGATGCACGGCAAGGCCGACCGCCTCGTGCATGACGGCAAGGGTCTCTTCGCCGAACTGCCGCTGCGCTACCAGGTGATTCGCTACCATTCGCTGGTGGTAGCGCGCGAAGGGCTGCCGGAATGCCTGGAGGTCACTGCCTGGACGGATGACGGCGAGATCATGGCGCTCCAGCACCGGGAGCTGCCGGTGTACGGCGTGCAGTTCCACCCGGAATCGATCTCCAGCGAACATGGCCACCGCCTGCTGGCCAACTTCTTGAGAGTATGAGATGCCGATAACACCGCAGGAAGCGCTACAGCGCACCATCGAGCACCGGGAGATCTTCCACGACGAGATGCTGCACCTGATGCGCATGATCATGAGCGGCGAGATGTCGGCGGTCATGGCGAGCGCCATCATCACCGGCCTCAGGGTCAAGAAGGAATCGATCGGCGAAGTCACTGCGGCGGCGCAGGTGATGCGCGAGTTCGCGCTCAAGGTGAACGCCAGGCCGGGCCCGCACTTCGTCGACATCGTCGGCACCGGCGGCGACGGTGCGCACACCTTCAACATCTCCACCGCATCGATGTTCGTTGCCGCCGCCGCCGGCGCCAGCGTCGCCAAGCACGGCAACCGCAGCGTGTCTTCGAAGTCCGGCGCCGCCGACGTGCTCGAGGCTTTCGGCGCCAACATCATGCTCACGCCGGAGCAGGTGGCGGAATGCCTCGAGAAGACCGGCATCGGCTTCATGTTCGCGCCCAATCATCATCCGGCAATGAAGAACGTCGCGCCGGTGCGCCGCGAACTCGGCGTCAGGACTGTCTTCAACATCCTCGGCCCCCTCACCAATCCCGCAGGTGCGCCGAACATGCTGATGGGCGTTTTCCATCCGGACCTGGTCGGCATCCAGGTGCGGGTAATGCAGCGGCTCGGCGCGGAGCATGTGCTGGTGGTCTACGGCAAGGACGGCCTGGATGAAGTTTCGCTGGGTGCGGCGACCATGGTCGGCGAACTCAAGGACGGCGAGATCAGGGAGTACGACATCCATCCGGAGGACTACGGCATGTCGATGGTCTCCAACCGTGGACTCAAGGTGGAGAACGCGCAACAGTCCCGCGGGATGGTGCTTGAGGCGTTGGAGAACCGCGAAGGTACGCCGCGCGAGATCGTCATCCTCAACGCTGGCGCCGCGCTCTACGCCGCCAACCTGGCCGACTCGATTCCGGCGGGTCTGATCAGGGCGCGCGAAGCGATAGCCTCCGGCGCGGCGCGCGCCAAGCTGGACCAGTTCGTCCAGGCAACCCGCGCGTTCGACACGAAGTAGCGTTTCACGAACGCGCCATGGCGACACCCACCGTCCTGCAGCAGATCATCGAGGTCAAGCGCGGCGAAATCGCCCGCGGCCGCACGCAAGTTCCCGATGCGGAGATGGCCCGCCGGGTCCGGCAGCGGCGAATGGATCTTCCTTATCGCGGCTTTGAGTCCGCGCTCCGGCGCAAGGTCGCCGCGACCCGCGCGGCGCCGGCGGCGCCGGCGGTGATCGCGGAAATCAAGAAGGCGAGCCCCAGCAGGGGCGTGATCCGGCCGGACTTCGATCCGGCGGCGATCGCCCGCTCGTACGAGGCCGGCGGCGCAACCTGCCTGTCGGTCCTCACTGACCGGCAGTTCTTCCAGGGCGACAACGCGTTCCTCATGCAGGCCCGCGAGAGTTGCAGCCTGCCGGTGTTGCGCAAGGACTTCATCGTGGATGGCTGGCAGGTGCAGGAGGCTGCCGCCATCGGGGCCGACTGCATTCTGCTGATCGTCGCCGCGCTAACGGACGGCCAACTTGCGCAACTCGAAAGCTGCGCAGAAGAGGCCGGGCTCGACGTTCTGGTGGAGGTGCACGATGGGGAAGAACTGCAGCGGGCGCTGCGCCTGCGCACGCCGCTGATCGGCATCAACAACCGGGATCTGCACACCTTCGACGTCGATCTGCAGACGACGCTGTCCCTGCTCGACCGGGTGCCCCGGGACCGGATGCTGGTGACCGAAAGCGGCATCCTCGCCAAGGAGGACGTGGCGATGATGAGGGACCGTGGTGTGCATGCGTTCCTGGTCGGCGAGGCCTTCATGCGGGCGCCAGACCCGGGCGCGGCCCTGCGCAAACTGATGATCGAGGGCTGAGGCTCAGGCCATTGCCCGCCCTCCCAGCCAGGCGCTGCGCCGGGCGTTCCTGCCGTCGGCCGCCAGGGTGATCAGTGGCGGCGGGGCGGCCAGGATGACCGTCGCTTCGATCAGTTCATCCCGCCGGAAGGCGTGGATCCTGATTTCGCTGCCGGGTTTGCGGCGGGCGAGCACCGCCTTCAGCGCCGTCTCGTCGCAGCGCAGGCCGTCGACCGCCATCAGCCTGTCTCCGGCAGACAGGCCGGCACGCGCCGCCGGCCCGTCGCGCTGGGCGTGCTGGATCACCACCTCCGAGTGCTGCACTACCGTCCGCGCGCCGAGCCAGCTGATCGCATCGCCGCCGGCTTCACGGCCGACGGTGACGCCGAACGGCTTCAGGCATTCCGCCAGCGGCAGTTCGCCGGTGCCATAGGCCCAGCGGGCGATCTGGCGGCTCAGGTCCACACCGGTCGCTTCCTCCAGCAGCCCCGGAAACTCGTCCTCGCCAAGGCCGTGGGCACCGCTGGCGCCGCCGTCGCGGCGCACACCGGATCCCGCCACCGCCTGGACGGCGGCTGTGCGCTGCGGCGGCTTGCCGTAGCGCTGCCACAGCAGGCGCATCACGTCGTCGAGCGAACGGCGCGAGCGGGTGCGCGCGCGGATTGTCAGATCCAGGCACAGCGCCACCAGCGCGCCCTTGACGTAGTAGCTGACGACCGAATTCGGCGAGTTTTCGTCCTGCCGGTAGTACTTGATCCAGGCGTCGAAACTGGATTCCGCGACGCTCTGCAAGCGGCGGCCAGGGCCGGCCTGCACGCTTCGGACCGTCCGCTGCAGGCCCCGCAGGTAGGCCTCGGTGGTGATGGTGCCGGCGCGGCAGAGCATCAGGTCGTCGTAGTAGGAGGTGAACCCCTCGAAGATCCACAGCAGGCTCGTGTACATCTCCTGCTGCAGGTCGTAGGTATCGAAGCGCGCCGGCTTGATCCGCTTCACGTTCCAGGTGTGGAAGTACTCGTGGCTCGCCAGGCCCAGGAACGTCTGGTAGGCCTCGGGCACCCCTTTCATGTCCGGGTACGGCAAGGACCCGCGGGAGCAGAGCAGGGCAGTGCTGGCGCGGTGCTCGAGGCCGCCGTAACCGTCGCCTACCGCCATCGTCGTGAACAGGTAACGGTCGACTGGCGCGCGCCGCCGCTTCGGTTCGAACAGCGCAATCTGCTCCCGGCAGATGGGCTTGAGGTCTCGCGCCAGCCGCTCCAGATCGACGTCGGCCCTGCCGGTCACCGCCAGCTCGTGCCGACAGCCGCCTGCTGTGAACGCCGCGAGTTCAAACTCGCCCATCTGCACCGGATGATCGATCAGCTCGTCGTAGTCGCGAGCCTCGTATCGTCCGAAGCCCAGCGGCTGCGCGCCGCCCCGTCCCTTCGCAGCCGGCAGGGTGGTCGCGACGCGCCAGCGCGAATAGCCGTCGCCCTCCGGCGGCAGGATGTCGACGCTGCATGTCTCGGCTTCCCTTCCCGCCACTGCCAGGAAGACGCTGGTGCCGTTGAAAAAGCCGTGGCGCGCGTCCAGATGCGCCGCGCGCACTGACAGGTCCCACGCATAGACCCGATACGACACCTCCAGGGGCTCGCCGGCGGCCTCCGGAAGCCTTCCACAGCGCCAGGTGTTCTTGCTCTCCTTGCCGATGCTCACGGCGCGGCCCGCCACCGCTGCAGTCACGCCCTCCACGTGCCGCGCAAACTCTCGGATCATGTAGCTGCCGGGTATCCAGACGGGAAGGCGCAGGCGCTGGCCGTCGCGCTGCGGCTGCGCAATGCGTAACCTGACCTCGAACAGGTGTGCGTGCGGATCGGAGGCGTGGATCGTGTAGTGAATCGGGCGCATCGTCAGGTGCAAGTGGGTCAGGAGGGGGTGGAGTGACGGGAGCCCGGCGCCGGAGGCGCTGACTCCAGATCCTGCGGCTCGTCGAGATCCCGCACCACGCCCGCGTCGTCGACCGGGATTCTAAGAGGCGGATGCCGCAGCAGGAGCTGGCGGGCTCCGCGCTCGCCGCCCAGCTGCGACAGTGCGGGCACCAGGCTGCGGTCGAAGCGCACCGGATGGCCGTCCTGGCCCCTGTACGTCGGCACCACGATCAGTTCCCCCGCGGCAGCCTTCGCCTGCACCACCTGGCGTACCGAGGAGGCCGCGAGCCATGGCATGTCAGCCGGCTGGACCAGCAGCATGCCAAGTGCTTCATGCAGAGCCGCCTGGCGTGCGCCGCAGGCGATACTGGTGCCCATGCCTTCCTCGCCGGTCACCAGGGCGATCTCGCATCCGGCCGCCGCCAGCGCCTGCGCCAGACGGGTCGATTCCGGTCGCACCACCGCAATCACCCGGTCGCATTGCGCGAGCAGGGGCTGCGCAGCGCGCAGGGCCACCATCGTTCCCTCCAGGCGCGTCTCCAGCTTCGACACAGTGCCGGTCGGATCGAACCGACGCCCGTACCCTGCGGCGACGAGCAGCCCTATGATCATCGGCGCGACGGAAGTATTCGAGACATTCACGAAAATGGCGAGCCACGGAGTCAAGCGCCGAGTGTAGGGCCTTCCGGGTGCGGCCCGGGCGTCGGGCTTGACACGGGATTCGGACCTGCGCCGAACCGGTGCCAGTGCGATACTCCGTGAGCGGGTTTCTCGCTACCCCGAATTTTCCGGTGCGCCGTTGCCGGCGTGTTCCGAGCACCCGATGACAGCCCGCACCTGAGGAAGAAAACCATGCAGCCAGCCTACGAAGCCATCCTGACCGAAACCCGCGAGCGCGTCGGGCTGATCCGCTTCAACCGGCCGAAACAACTCAATGCGCTCAACGACACGATGATGAGGGAACTCGGCGAAGCGCTCCTGGCGTTCGATGCCGACGACAGCATCGGCGTGATCGTGCTCACCGGCTCGGAGAAGGTCTTCGCCGCGGGCGCCGACATTGTCGGTATGAAGGATTTTTCGTTCACCGACGTCTACCGCAGCGATTACTTCACTCGCGGCTGGCTCACGCTGAGGCAAGTCAGGAAGCCGGTGATCGCCGTGGTGACCGGCTATGCACTGGGCGGCGGCTGTGAAGTGGCGATGATGTGCGACATGATCATTGCGGGGGAGAACGCGCGCTTTGGACAGCCGGAGATCAAGCTGGGCATCATCCCCGGCGCCGGCGGCACCCAGCGGCTGCCGTTGGCGGTCGGCAAGGCCAAGGCGATGGACCTGCTCTACACCGGCAGGACGATCGACGCCCAGGAGGCGGACCGGATCGGCCTGGTATCTCGCGTCGTTCCGGCCGCCCAGGCGCTGGATCTGGCGCTGGAAGTGGCTGCAGAGATCGCTTCGTTCCCGCTGCCGGCGCTGATGATGCTCAAGGAGTCGGTGAACCGCGCTTACGAATCGCCGCTGTCGGAGGGCCTGCTCTTCGAGCGCAGGATGGTGCACGCCCTGTTTGCCACCGAGGACCAGAAGGAGGGGATGGCAGCCTTCGTGGAAAAGCGAAAACCCGGGTTCAGGCACCGCTGAACGTTTCGCCTGTAGAGCCGCGTAATGACTGGCTAAGCCCCTGCGGGGCCGCACTTAGCTTGTGCCGCTGAGCGAGGATTCGTGTCGCGGCCCGTTTGACATGGCTGGGCTGATTTCCCATAATTCCACGTCTGCGCCATAAAAAAATCCTGGCACGCACGAAGGTCGAAGGCACCTGAGCCTGACAACCTTGCGTCTCCGCTTTTCGGCGCCAGAGGTGGTGATGGCAGGGTGGTTCCACTGACTGCGAGAAATCACCGGACCCCTCGGGTTCGAATTTGACAGTTCGGGAAAAGCACCTCATAATTCCACCTCTTCGC